>JAJTHJ010000001.1 GCA_021298875.1 Burkholderiales bacterium
ACTGGACGAGCGCGACGCCGCGCGCCGGGTGTGGACGGAAGCCGCCAAGCTCGACCCCGGCAACGAAACGCTCAAGGACACATTGGCGCGCTTCAAGGTCAAGCTCTGACGTGCGGCGCCGCGCTGCCCTCGCGCTCGTTCTCCTCGGACTCGCCGGCTGCGCCAGCCTGCCGGCGCCGCCGCCGGCCGAGCGCGTCTACGAAGGGCGCTTCGCCGCCAGCGCGCGCGTGGACGGCAAGACGGAAAGCGGCTCCGGTCGGTTCGTGCTGCGGGTCGGGCGCGACGGCGCCATGACGCTCGATCTGGCCTCGCCGCTCGGCAACACGCTGGCGCGATTGGAACTCGGCCCCGACGGCGCGCGGCTGCGCGCACCGCAGGCCGACGGCACGCTGGCCGAAGCCCGCGGCGCCAACGGTGCGGAGCTGACCACGCAATTGCTCGGCTACCCGCTGCCGGTCGAGGGGCTGGCGGACTGGATCGATGCGCGCCCCATGCCGCAGCGGCCGGCCGTCGTCGAAGACGCGGGCGGGCGCATCGCACAGATCGAGCAGGACGGCTGGACGATCCGTGTGCAGGAGCGCTTCGACGACGGTCGCCCGCGCCGGCTGCTGTTCGAGCGCGACGGCGCCACGCTGCGGCTCGTGCTCGACGCGCCACCTACAGGGGCCGCGCCATGAACCGGATGCTGCTCAATGTTCCGGCGCCGGCCAAGCTCAATCTGTTTCTGCACGTGCTCGGCCGGCGGCCGGACGGCTACCACCAGTTGCAGTCGATCATGGTGCCGGTTGCACTGGCCGACCGGTTGGACTTCGAGGCGCGCCCCGATGGCCGCATCGAGCGCAGCGGCGACGTGGTCGGCAACGTGGACGACGACCTCGCCGTGCGCGCCGCCACGCTGCTGCAAGCGGCGAGCGGCACCGGGCAGGGCGTGTCGATCCACGTGGACAAGCGCATCCCCGCCGGCAGCGGCCTGGGCGGCGGCTCGTCGGATGCCGCGACCACGCTGATCGCGCTCAACCGACTGTGGAACCTGGGCTTGAGCCGCGTCGATCTGCTGCCGCTGGCCGAACGGCTCGGCGCGGACGTGCCGTTTTTTCTCGGCGCCGGACCGGCGTTTGTCGAAGGGATTGGCGAGCGGCTGACGCCGATCGCCTGGCCGGCCTGCTGGTATGCGGTGGTCTACCCCGGCGTACACGTCGCCACCGCGGAAATCTTCAAAGACCCTGGTTTGACCCGCTCCACCGAACCCACGATAATTGCTGCCCTTTCGACGGCGCGGGATCGGTTTCCCCGCGAGTTGCCCGGTGCCAACGACCTGCAAGCGGTCGCGCAGCGCCGGGCGCCGGAAGTCGGTGCAGCGTTGGAGCGGTTAAGCCGCTTCGGCCCCGCGCGGATGACCGGCTCCGGCTCGGCGGTGTTCGCACCGCTCGCCACCGAAAGCGCGGCGCAGGAAGCGATCGCCGATCTGCCCCCCGGCTGGCAAGGCTGGGCGGTGCAAGGTCTGACGGAGCATCCGTTAGCGCCGTGGTAGTTGACATTGCTTGCAGAGTTTGCGGAAAAGGCCCGAGCGGCGTAGCGAGCGCCCCGAGGTTGGCCCAAGAAGCGTAGCCGTACTCAAGTGTACGGCGAGCATCGCAGGGGCAAGATCGGAGCGCGCAGTAGCCGAGCGGGACTTCTCCCAGTGGGGAGTCGCCAAGCTGGTTAAGGCAGCGGATTTTGATTCCGCCATTCGAGGGTTCGAATCCTTCCTCCCCAGCCCCAACCCGCCGCCGCGATCGCTCACCCGGTCGCGGCGCTTTGTTTTTGAACCGCCATGCCCGCCGCCCATACGCCCGACAACCTGATGATCTTCGCGGGCAACGCCATCCCGCGGTTGGCGCAGGCGGTGGCGCAGCACATGAACCTGCCGCTCGGGCGCGCCACGGTGACGCGTTTTTCCGACGGCGAGGTGTCGGTCGAGATCAACGAAAACGTCCGCGGCCGCGACGTGTTCATCCTGCAATCGACCTGCCAGCCGACCAACGACAACCTGATGGAACTGCTGCTGATGGTCGATGCGTTGAAGCGCGCCTCGGCCGGGCGGATCACCGCGGCGATTCCCTACTACGGCTACGCGCGGCAGGACCGTCGGCCGCGCAGCGCGCGGGTGGCGATCAGCGCCAAGGTGGTCGCCAATATGCTGCAAGCGGTGGGTGTCAATCGCGTGCTGGTGATGGACCTGCACGCCGACCAGATCCAGGGTTTTTTCGACATCCCGGTGGACAACATCTACGCCAGCCCGATCCTGCTCGGCGACCTGTGGAAGCACAACTACGACAACCTAATGGTGGTCTCGCCCGACGTGGGCGGCGTGGTGCGGGCGCGGGCGCTGGCCAAGCGGATGGATGCGGATCTGGCGATCATCGACAAGCGCCGGCCGCGGCCGAACGTGGCCGAGGTGATGCACATCATCGGCGACGTGACCGACCGCACCTGCGTGATCATGGACGACATGATCGACACCGCCAACACGCTGTGCCAGGCGGCCAGCGCGCTGCGCGCGCACGGTGCGCGCCGGGTGCTCGCCTACTGCACGCACCCGGTGCTGTCGGGGCCGGCGATCCGGCGCCTCGAAGAGTCGGTGCTCGACGAAGTGGTGGTGCTCGACACCATCCCGCTGCGCGAAGACGCGCGGGCGTGCAAGAAGATCCGGCAGTTGTCGTGCGCGGCGCTGCTGGGGGAAACGATTTCGCGCATTTCGCGCGAAGACTCGGTGAGCAGTTTGTTCATCGAGTAGGACCCGGCACGTGGCTGGTCGCGGCCCGTCGCCTTTTACTGGAGAACTGACCATGAAAGTGGTTGCTACAACCCGAAGCGCGCAAGGCACGAGTGCGAGCCGCCGCCTGCGCCGTCAAGACAAGGTGCCCGGCATCGTCTACGGCGGCAAGGCCGCGCCGCAGTACGTCGAGCTCGACCACAACCCGCTGTTCCATGCGCTGCGCAAGGAGAAGTTCCACGCGTCGATCCTGGAGATGGAGCTGGACGGCCGCGCCGAGCGCGTGCTGCTGCGGGACTTCCAGATGCACCCGTACAAGCCGCAGGTGCTGCACATCGACTTCCAGCGCGTGCTGGAAGACCAGCCGATCCACATGAGCGTGCCGCTGCACTTCGTCGGCCAGGAGAACTCGCCGGCGGTGAAGCTCGCCGGCGGCCTGGTCAGCCACGTGCTGTCCGAGGTGGACGTGTCCTGCCTGCCGAAAGATCTGCCTGAGTACATCGAGGTCGATCTGTCCGGCCTGCATGCGCACCAGACCGTCCGCGTGCTCGATCTGAAGATGCCCGCGGGTGTGAAGCCGGTGCTGAAGGGCAAGGAAAACCCGGTCGTCGCCTCCGTCATCACCAAGGGCGAGGAAGTGGCTGAGGACACCGCCGCCCCGGTGGCCGCGGCCGAAGTCCCGGCCACTGCGCAGAAGGCGCCGCCCGCTGCCGCCGCCGCGCCCGCCGCGGACAAGAAAGGTGGCGACAAGGACAAGAAGAAGTAAGCGGCACCCCGCTGCTGCACAATCCCGCCCGCGGACGGCAACGTCCGCGGGCGTTTTTTCATGAGCACCTCCAACGGAATCCGCCTGATCGTCGGCCTCGGCAACGTCGGCGCCGAGTACGAACGCACGCGGCACAACGCGGGCTTCTGGTTCGTCGATGCGCTGGCCCGCAAGGCCGGGGGTAGCTTCAGCCAGGAGCGCAAGTTTCATGGCGAGGTGGCACGCCTGCGCGACGCGGGGCGCGAGCTGTGGCTGCTCAAGCCCGGCACGTTCATGAATCGCTCCGGGCAGGCGGTGGTGGCGCTCGCCCTGTACTACAAGATCCTGCCCACCGAGATCATGGTCGCGCACGATGAGCTCGACCTGCCCGCCGGAGTGGTCAAGATGAAGCGCGGCGGCGGCAGCGCCGGCCATAACGGGCTGAAAGACATTCACGCGCACCTGACCACGCCGGACTTCTGGCGGCTGCGGCTGGGCATCGGCCATCCGCGTGCGATGAACCTCCGGCAGGATGTCGCCGACTTCGTATTGCATCCGCCGAGCCGCGACGACGAAGCGGCGATTGCCAAGTCCATCGACAGCGCGCTCGAGATCGTGCCGCAACTGCTCGATGGGCAGTTCGAGCGGGCGATGATGAAGCTGCATCGGGCGGCAGCGCCATCCGTCGCCGAGCCGCCGGCCGCACATTGAGCGCACCAAGCTTCGTCGCCCACGCCGGCCCGCGCGCGGCGGCCTGGATTCGCGACCGCGGCTTGGCACCGGGCGACATCGCCTGCATCCCCGCCGCAGCCGGCGGCCCCAAAGGGCTGGCGCTGATTCCGCTGGACAAGTTGCTCTTCGGAGATTGGCTGCGCGACGCTCGGCCGGAATTGATCGGCGCATCCATCGGCGCGTGGCGGATGTTCGCCGCCGCACAGACCGACCCAGTGGCGGCGCTGCAAAGACTCGCGGACGGCTACGTCGTGCAGACTTATCCGAAGCAACCCACACCCGCTTGCGTGAGCGATGAGTGCCGCAAGCTCGCGCAGGCGACGCTCGGCGGTGCGCGGATGCCGGCGCTGCGCCCGGGCGTGGCGGTTGGCGTCATCGCGAGCCGCGCGCAGGGCGCGCTGGCCGGCGACCGCTCGCGCCGCGCATTTGCCCGCGCGGGGCTGGCCAACGCGCTCGGCCGCCTGCGGCTGGCGGCGCACCTGCAGCGCGTCGTGTTCA
>JAJTHJ010000110.1 GCA_021298875.1 Burkholderiales bacterium
ATCGAGATCACCGCCACCACGCGCAAGCACGCGCGAGAGATGCTGGCAGGGTAAAGCATAGCGCTTTCAGGAGAAGCCCTTCAACCGCGCTCGGTTCAATACCTGTCGGTTCATACAGGCATCGCCTACTGCCGGCGGCAGCGGCGCGTCGAATCGTCCCGTCTACTGCACCAACGGGAGAGATGCCATCATGTTCGATTCGACCGAACTTCAAGAGATATGCCCAAGTAGCGCGAACCTGCGTTCTGAACCGCGCCTCACTGATCGCGTCCAATCACGGATCGATGGTTTCATGGCCTACTACCGCGAACATTGGGGCGGGCGACTAATCCTGCACGGCCGGCCCGCAGGATCGGACGCAATTCGATTGGATGGCAACGACTACCTCGGATTGACGGGCCATCCCGAAATTGCGAAGGCGATCATCACTGCCACGCGTCACGACACCGAGTTCTCCATCCAGTCGGGCGCTTTCCTGCTCGAAGACCATCCATCGCGCTTGCTCGAGAAATCGTTCGCCCGCTGGATCGGCAAGGAGGACGGTCTGCTGTGTCAGTCAGGCTATGCGGCGAACGTGGGGCTGCTTCAGGCCATCGCCGACGAAGGTACCCCGGTCTACATCGATAACCTTGCCCACATGTCGATCTGGGAGGGTGCGCGTGCCGCGCACACCAAACCGCAAGGATTCCGCCATAACGACCCCGACCATCTTAATCGTCTCATGGCGCACGACGGTCCCGGTGTGGTAGTCGTCGACTCGGTATACAGCACAATCGGTACGCGGTGCCGGCTGCCGGAAATCGTCGACGTCGCGGAGTGCCACCGAAGCATGATCGTCGTCGACGAATCCCACTCCCTCGGGACCCACGGTCCGCGAGGCTCCGGGCTATGCGCAGAACACGGTCTTACGCACAGAGTGCACTTCATCACCACGAGCTTGGCCAAAGCCTTTGCGGGCCGAGCCGGCTTCTTCACAGTTCCGGTCGGTCTACGCGACTATGTACTGATGCAGAGCTTTCCCAACATCTTCAGTTCGTGCCTGCTACCGCACGAGGTCGCCGGTCTTGCGGCAACGCTTGGCGTCGTTCGGCAAGCCACCGAGCGGAGACACCTTCTCTGGCGAAACGTTCGGAGACTGCGTACGGCATTTGCCGGCCTAGGCTATCCGCTGCAAGGTACCGAGCAGATTCTGGCCTTGGAGGCCGGACCCGAGTCTGAGTCGATCATCTTGCGTGACGCCTTGGAAGCCCACGGAGTCTTCGGCGCGATCTTCTGTGCCCCGGCCACTAGCCGCAACCGATCAATGGTTCGGCTGACCGTCAGCGCCGCACTCACCGACAGCGAGATCGATCGGGTGATTGAGGTGGCGCGCGAGATCGCGCCGCAGGTCAAACCATGGACGTGGCCCGCTGCCCGGCGCGCGGCGGTGCGCAGCGCTGCGGCGGCCTAACGGATCAACGTGCGCGAGGGTTGCCGGGCCAGGAAGTCCGCGTAGGCGCCGGCCGGCGCCTCGCCCTGCGGAGCCGGGACCTCGAAAAATGCGGCCAGAAGTTCGCCCTCGGTGCCAAGCACGAACGGCTGCCGCACTTCGGCCGACCCCGGCTCACCCAGCGCCAACACAAACTCGAGATTGGTCACCCCGCGTCCGTGACCCAGTTGCTCCACCCGCTGCGAACTCCAGCCGACCGACGCCGCCAACTCGGCGACGGTTGCCAGCTCCGACGGCGCTTCGAGTTGCAGCCAGCCGGCGCGACCGGCGGCGTCGCGACCGAGCAGGCCGAACGGCTCGCCCAGTGCCACGTATTCGACCCAGCCGCTCTCGCCCACCCAGCGCCGCAGTTCCGCCGCGACCGACGCATGCTGCAGCAGCCGCAATTGCTCTGGCTTGAGCGTGGCGCGACACGGGTTGCCCATGCGCGTCTGCGCGCCGTCCATCAATTGCTCGATCGCGCGCGCGACACGGCCGGCACTGTCGTCGCCCTGCTTGGGGATGAACTGCTCGATCAACCCCGCGTTGAATGCGCGCACGGCGATGTGCTCGTCGGCGCGCCCGGTGAGCAGAATGCGGGCGCCAGGCCAATCGGGCAGACGCTCGAGAAACTCGAGGCCGGACATCGCCGGCATGGAGTAATCGACCACGCAGATACCGGCCAGCGCGTAACGTTCGCCGTCCTCGGCCCAGTCGCGCAGGATTCGCGCCGGCAGCGACTCGCCGAGGCCGGCGCCGGCCACGGCCGCCTGCAGGCGTTCGACGCGCGCGGTCCAGGCGGCAGCTTCGGTCTCTAGCCGCTCTTGCAGCGGTGCCGGCCGCAGGTAGAAGTCGTAGCGCCAGCGGCTGGGCAGCAATAGCGCCAGGGTTTCGAGAAAGTCGGGGTCGTCGTCGAGAAAGACGATACTGGCGGGCGATCGGCAGAGACTGAACATGAGAGTGTGCGCTTCAGCGGAGTAACGGAACTTCGATGCGGAAAGTGGCGCCGGGCGCTTGCCCGTGCAGCAACCGGATGTCCCCGCCGGCGGCGCGGGCGACGCGGCGGCAGAAGGCGAGGCCCAGCCCGTGCCCAGTGCCGCGGTCGGTGGAAAAAAAGGGCTCGAAGAGCCGCGCCGCCAGCGCAGGCGGCACGCCAACGCCGCGATCGGCCACCTCGATGCGGCCCTTGTGCCCGGCCACCTCGACGACGATACGCAGGTCGCCCGGCGCCGGCGGCTCGCCGCGTGCGGCCAATGCGCGCAGGGCATTCTTCAGCAGATTGTCGATCACGTGGTGAAACTGTGCCACCGAGCCGCGAAAACGAAAGTTCTGCACGACGTCCACGTCCACGCTGGCGCGATCCTGCGGCGAGCGGAACGGGTAGGCCTGCACCGCGGTCGCCACCACGCCCGCTGCATCGACGACGTCGCCTCCTTCGGGCAAGTGCATCAGGCGTGCGTTGGCGATCTGCAAGTCGATCTGATGGTTCATGTTGCGAACCAATGCGTTCAGGCGCTGCGCCAGCAGGTGCACCCGTTGACGGTCGATCGGTTCGCTCGCTGCGGAGTCGGCGCGCAGCGCATCGCCAATCATCGACATGGTCGCCAGCGGTGTGCGCAGTTCATGCGCCATGATGCCGACGGTAGTTGTCATCCCTTCGATGCGCGAGCGCCATATACCGGCAGAAGACATGCTCAGTATGGCCGCCATCACGAGGGCGAAGGCGATCACCACAAATGCCGTTCGGGGGTCCTCTACCGGCAAGGCGGCTCCCGTCGCCTGCGCGAGTAGCCAACTGCACGCCCCGCCCGAGATCGCGCCAAAGAACGCAATGCGCCAGTCCGTAGCGTAAAAGTAGATGAAGATCATCGCGACGACGCTTACGAACCACACCTTGTTGCCGCCATTCATCCAGTACATCCAGCCGAAGAACAGCGGCAGGCCGATCCAAAAGACCAGCCCACACACGACCGCGGTGCGGCGGCTGCGCGGATTCTCGGTAACTACGCGGCTGATCAGAGGAAGTCCGAGCGTCGCCATCGCCACCCTCACGAGCAAACTCTCGAAGGGCTGGGGTATCCACACCGCCCAAATCAACCAGTAAAGAGGATGCCCGACCAAGTGACAAACACCCAAGCCCATGAGACGTCCTCTGGTTGCATGAAGCACCGGCTCCAGCGGCGCATCGAGGGTCTCGCGCTTCAGCCACCGCCCGGCCGCCGCTACGGTAAGCGCCAGTCGGCGCCGTGCTCTGCCGGCTCGTGCCGTCCACGTCATGCGCGCTGCCACCGCTTGCATTGCGGCCACGCCGGCGGCCCGCTGCCGCCCATCGTTGCCTCGCCTCAATCGAATGTAGTTCGTCGCCATGATGGTCGTCGACCTCGCCGCCCGTTCCACTCGCCTGTCATTTTCCGCAGGAATTCGCCGGCCCGCCGATCGCTCAGCCCGGATCATTGTCGATTGCGCCGATACGCGTTACCGTGTGCAGGCTCGCCGCATCACCCCTCGCCACTCCATGATCGCATCCGCCGACCCGGCGTCTGCGCCGCCGGATCCCACCGGCGACGCACAGCCTGCACCGGCATCGGCGCCGATCGAGCCGCCGGCCACCGATCCGGCGGACGCAGATCCTGCCGCGGCCTCGGGCAGCCCCGGCTCTGCATCCGCACCGCCCGCGCGCGCGAAGTCGGCCAAGTCGGCCCAGCCCCCGCCGCTACCCGAGTCGCTGGCACCGCTCAACTTCGACAACATCGAACTCGACGCAGTGCTGTCGGACTGGGTCGACGCGATCAAGGATAACGGTGTTGAAGCGGTCGCCATCCTCGGCCCCGATCCCTTCGCCAGCGTCGAACAGCGACTGGTGCTCGCGGTGCATCCGCCGCACTTGCTGCCGGCGGCGCAGTCGTTGGCGGCGAGCCACGACTTCGGCGCACCTTGGCGCAGCGCAGAGTCGCCGATGGCCAACTGGCAGGACATCGCCCGTTCGGCCTACGCGTCGAGCAGCCGCTGGCGGCGGCTGTGGCTCGGCCACGGCTTCCAGAGCGTGGCCCGGGTCGAGTTCGCGTTACCGGCGCAGCGGGCCCTCGAGTGCTTCATGTTCAGTTCGCGCGAGTGGAATGGGCGCAGCGAAGCGAGCGCCCTGGTGTGGTCGGCGTTGAACGTCTGGCCGCTGCTGCGACGTACGCTGGCAGAAGCGCGCGGGCTGCTCACCGCGCGCGAGGTCGAGTGCCTGCGCCTGGCCTTCGACGGACTGACGGCGGCGCAAACAGCCGTGCGCCTGGGCTGCACGGAGCGCACCGTGAACTTCCACATCACCAACGCGATGTACAAACTGCGCTGCGACAACAAGCTCGCGGCCGTGCAGCGGGCACTCTGGCTCGGCGCGATTTGACCTGCGCCTACCGCCCCGGCGGCCGGTGCGGGCAGTCGGGCTTGGTGCACTCGCCGTACAGGGCGAGCGCGTGATCGTGCAGGCGAAAACCACGGTCGGCAGCAATTTTCTGCTGCCGTCGCTCGATCTCCCCGTCGACGAACTCTTCGACCCGTCCGCAGTCGAGGCACACCAGGTGATCGTGGTGGGCGCCCTCGTCGAGTTCGAAGACGGCGCGGCCCGCCTCGAAGTGGCTGCGCGTGAGCAGTCCCGCCTGCTCAAATTGGGCGAGAACGCGGTAGACCGTCGCCAGACCCACGTCCAGCCCCTCGGCCAGCATGCTGTTGTGCACGTCCTCCGCGGCCAGATGGCGCACGCCGCTGGCGGCGGCGCGTTGGAAGACTTCGAGAATCTTCAGCCGCGGCAGCGTGGCCTTCAGGCCGCTGTTCTTCAGCTCGGCCGATCCGGGGGAAGTACGCTGGGACATGCGTTAGCGGGGGCGGCAAGGGGCGCTTCGACACTCGCCGGTATCATAACGACGCATGAGTCCCACCGCTCTCCGCTGCCTCGCCCTGGCGTTCGCCACGCTGGTCCTTGCCGGCTGCTCGTCGATCCGCGAGGCCTACCGCTCGATCACGCCGCCTTTCGCGCAGGCCTACCGGCCCGACGTCACGCAGGGCAACGTGGTGACCAAAGAAATGGCCGAGCAAGTCCGCCCTGGCATGACGCGCGACCAGGTGCGCTTCATGCTCGGCACGCCGCTGCTGACCAGCAACTTCCACCTCGCCCGCTGGGATTACGTTTACTATCTCAAGCGCGGCGAGGGCGACGAGACTCAGTTCCGCCGCATGACGATCTGGTTCGAGGAAAATCGCGTGGCTCGCATCTACAGCGACGAGATGCCTCCCGAAACGCTGGCCGACAACCTGATCCTGGGCGGGCGCATCGGCATCCCCAAGAAGGCTCCCAACCCCGAGCCGGCCGCTGAGGAGACGGCGCCGCCCGCCGGCCCGATTTTCCAATGACCTTGCGCATCGCCATCGCCGGCGCGCGCGGGCGCATGGGCCGGATGCTGATCGAGGCCACGCTTGCCGCGCCCGATCTGCATCTGGCCGCAGCGCTCGATCAGCCGGGCAGCGCCGCGCTGGGCAGCGATGCCGCGGCGTTCGCCGGCCGCAACACCGGCGTGTTGATCGCCGCCGACCTCGGCGCACTGGACGGTTGCGACGTGTTGATCGACTTCACCCGCCCCGACGGCACCGCGGCGTATCTGGCCGCCTGTATGACGCGTGGCGTGAAGATGGTGATCGGCACCACCGGCTTCGACGACGCCGGTCGCGCCGCGATACGCGCCGCGGCCGAGAAGATCGCAATCGTCTTCGCGCCCAACATGGACGTGGGCGTGAACGTCACCTTCAAGCTGCTGGCCGCCGCCGCCCGCATGCTGGCGCAGGGCTACGACGTAGAGATCGTCGAAGCCCATCACCGTCACAAGATCGACGCGCCGTCCGGGACGGCGCTGGAGATGGGCCGCGCGGTCGCGGCCGCGCAGGGCCGCAACTTCGACGAGGTGGCGGTCTACGCGCGCCACGGCCATACCGGCGAGCGCTCCCCCGGCAGCATCGGTTTTGCGGCAATCCGCGGCGGCGACATCGTCGGCGATCACACGGTCGTCTTTGCCGGCACCGGCGAGCGCATCGAGATCAGCCACAAGTCCACCACCCGCGCCGGCTACGCCGACGGCGCGCTGCGGGCGGCACGCTTTCTGCGGGGGCACTCCGGCGGCTTGTTCGACATGCAGGATGTGCTGGGCCTGCGCGACGGCGTCTAAGGCGCCGGCGCTACCAGAAGGTTGAGCCGATGGACGCCAGCGCACTCGGGGTAGGCCACTTTTGGGACGGTGCGGATGCCGTCATCCGCCTGACCGCCTACGTCCTGTTGCTGATGTCGGTCGGCAGCTGGTTTCTGATCGTCTGGAAGGCGTGGGCCTGGCTGCGCGTGCGCCGCGCCGCGGCCAAGCTCGACGAGTTCTGGCAGGCGCAGTCGCTGGCGGAAGCGGCAGCGCTGCTCAAGCCGCACGATCGCGAAGCCGTGTTCTCCCCGCTCGCCGACACCGCGGTGCGCGCACTCGACGGCGCCAGCGACGAGCGCCTGCTCGCGGCGCGCGTGGACCGCGGGGAACTCGTCACCCGCGCCCTGCGCCAGCGGATCAACGAAGCGGCCGCCAAGCTGGAGTCGGGCCTGACCTTCCTCGCCTCCGTCGGCGCCACCGCGCCCTTCGTGGGTCTCTTCGGCACCGTGTGGGGCATCTATCACGCACTGCTCGGCATCGCCGCCAGCGGTGCCATCGCCATCGAGAAAGTCGCCGGCCCGGTCGGCGAGGCACTGATCATGACCGCCTTTGGCCTGGCTGTGGCCATCCCCGCCGTGCTCGCGTACAACGCCTTCGTCCGCGTCAACCGCACGCTGCTGGCGCAACTGGACGGCTTTGCCCACGACCTGCACGCCTATGTCACCGTAGGCGAGCGGCCCGCCTGATCATGGCCTTCGGCGGCTTCGAACGCGGGCGGGCGCCGTCGCAGCCGATGGCGGAGATCAACGTCACACCGCTGGTGGACGTGATGCTGGTGCTGTTGGTGATCTTCATCATCACCGCGCCGCTGCTCGCCAGTGCCATCAAGCTCGAATTGCCCAAGGCCGACGCGCCGCCGGCCACCGGCCAGGTGGAGGCAATCCAACTGGCGATCGATGCCGACGGCCAACTGCACTGGAACAACGAGGCGATCGGCGAGGACGACTTCGCCGAACGTCTGGCGCACGCCGCCAAGCGCAGCCCGCAGCCGGAACTGCACCTGCGCGCCGACAAGGCCACCCGCTACGAGCGGCTGGCGCAGGTGATGGCGGCGGCACAGAAGTCGGGGCTGACGCGGATCGGCTTCGTCACCGAGCCGGTCGAGGCGGCGGCCGGCAAGTGAGACTTGCCGCGCTGTGCTGCGCGTGGCTGATGGGCAGCGCCCAGGCGGCGCTGACCGTCATCGACGACGCCGGCCAGACGGTCGCACTGAGGCAACCGGCGCAGCGCATCGTCGCCCTCGCCCCTAACCTGGTCGAGCAGTTGTTTGCCATCGGTGCCGGCGGCCGCATCGTCGCCACCACCGAGTTTGCCGACGAGCCGCCGGCGGCCCGCACCATCCCGCGCGTGGCGCGCGCCCACAGCGTGGATTTGGAGCGGGTGGCCGCGGCGCGGCCGGATCTGATCGTGCTCTGGGGCAGCGGCTTCCCGCTGGCGGTGCGCGAAGCGCTGCGCGCGCTCGGCGCGCCGCTTTACGTCGGCGAGCCGACCAGGCTCGACGACATCGCCAGCGGCATGGAGCGGCTCGGCGTGCTGACCGCCAGCGCGCAGGCGCCGGCCGCCGCCGCGCAGTTCCGCGCCAAGCTGGCCGCCTTGAGCAGTACCTACGGCGGCCGCGCGCCGGTGCGCGTGTTCTATCAGGTGTGGGCAGCGCCGCTGATGACCTTGTCCGGCCGGCACGTGGTCGGCGAGGCGATCGGTCTGTGCGGCGGCATCAACGTCTTCGAGTCGCTGGCGCCACTGGCGCCGCAGGTGTCCGTCGAAGCGGTGCTCGCCGCCGACCCGCAGTTGATCGTCACCGCCGAACCCGGCGCCCGCGCCAGCGACGCGCTCGATCTGTGGCGCCGCCACCCGCAGATCTCGGCCGTGCGCAACGGTCAGCTGGCGATCGTCGACGCCGACAAGATCAACCGCGCCGGGCCGCGCATGGTCGATGAGATTGCGGTGCTCTGCGACAAAGTCGATGCTGCGCGACGCGCCCGTTGACGCGTCCCAAACCCCTGCTAGCCGCCGCCCGAGTCCGCTGTGCGCTCGTACAGCTGGCGATTCATCGCCGCGACGAAGTCCACGCAGCCGAAACCGCTCTTCTCCAGCACCCGCTGCGACGGGCGGTTGGACGGATGGCTGAACGCGCGCAGCCGCGGCAGCCCCGCGATGTCGGCCTGCCGGGCGGACTCCGCAACCAGTTCGGACGCATAACCCTGCCCCCAAACCTGCGGCGCGAAAAAGTACGCGACCTCCAGACCCCAACCGGGGTCGAACGGATCGTCGTAGATACCGCCCCACCCAACCACGTCGCCCTCGGCGATGCGCCGCAGCGTCCACGGGGCGTAGCCGACGCGCGAGCGCTGCGCCTCGTGCGCGGCGAGTTGCTCGCGCATCTGCGCCGGCGACTCGATCCGTTGCGTGTAGCGCATCGCCTCGGCGTCGCCCATGAACGCGAACAAAGCGTCGGCGTCGGTTACCGCCGGCTGACACAGCAGCAGCCGCGGCGTCCGGCCGAGCACGACGGGCTGCGCCACCGCCGCGCGGCTACAGCCCGTATTCGTCCGCCAGCACGATCCGCCCCTGCGCATCGCGCGCCAGCGGCGCCCACGGCAGATCGGTGATGCCGGGGTCGATGCCGCATTGCTTGAGCAGCGTGGTCGCCTGTCCGCGGTGGTGGGTGGCGTGGTTGAACATCTGCATTACGCACAGCGCGCGCGGGCGGCTCAGCTCGCGCTCGGCCACGCGCGAGTACCAGGTGAGCGTGCCGGTCAGTTCCTCGTCGCGCACCGCCAGTGCCCAGGCGGCGATTTCGGCATCCATCTGGGTGCGCGCGGCGCGCAGCGCGTCGAAGTCGTCGTACAGATCGACGCCGATCGGCCCCGACGCATAGGTCTTGCCGTTGAAGCGCGGCAGCCAGATGCGGTCGGCCCACAGGATGTGACTGAGTGTGGAATGCAACGAGCCGAAAAAGGCGCCGCGGTCGGCCTTGCGCTGGCTGTCCTGCAAGTGCGAGGCGCGCTCGAAGAGCTTGCCGTTCATCCAGGCGCCATAGGCGGCCATCGTCTGGCAGCACTGTGCGGCGATCATTCGGTCTCGGCCTCCACCCAAGCGAGCAAGGTCTGCCACTGCGGCAGATCTTTTTCCACGCGCGCCGGCGCCACGTCCCACAACGTGAGTCCGTGCGCGGCCAGATGCACGTAGTTCTGCGTGTCGCGCAGATAACCGAGCACCGGCAGGCCCAGGCTTTCGACGAACTGGCGCAACTGCTCGGCGGCGCGCGTGCGCGCATCGACCCGCATGCCGAGCACGCCGACGCGACCCGAATCTTTCAGCGACTCCCGTTCGGCCAGCTTGGCCAAAAACTTCTGCGTGGCGTAGATATCGAAGATCGACGCTTGCAGCGGCACGATCACGCGGTCGGCCACGCGCAGCGCGTCCTTCAACTGATGGCCGTGGATGCCGGCGGGCGCATCGAGCACCACGTGCGTGATGCCCTTGGGCGGACGGGCGATGGCGTCGCGATCGACTTCCCAGCTTTCGATCCGCGGCAGGCTCGCATCGCGCAGCGACAGCCAGGCGAGTGCGGACTGCTGGCGGTCGAGGTCGCCGAGCATGGTGCGGTGGCCCTGCGCGGCAAACCAGCCGGCCAGGTTGGTCGCCACCGTGCTCTTGCCCACACCGCCTTTGGGATTGGCAATCAGAATGACCGGCATTCCGCCTCCTTGCGGCAGGCACTATAGCGGCGGTGGCAGCGCGACGTAGTGCGGCCGGCCGGCAAGCGGCAGCGCTGCAATCGGCGTGTCGAACAGTTGCGTGAGGTTCTCCGCGGTCATCGTCTGCGCCACCGGACCCGCCCGCCAGCCGCCGCGACCATCGAGCAGCAAGGCGTGTGTCGCAAAGCGAGCGCCGGCAGAGAGGTCGTGCAAACTGGCGATCAAGCTGCGGCCGTCCAGTTGCGCGAGCCGCTCGAGCACCAACACCTGATGGCGCGGGTCCTGATGCGCGATCGGCTCATCCAGCAGCACCAGCGGCGTGGCCTGCGCCAGCGCGGTCGCCACCGCCACCCGCTGCCGCTCGCCGCGTGACAGCCAGCGCACGTCGGCATCGAGCAGATGCGCGCAGTCCATCAGCGCCAGTGACTCGCGCCCGACCGTGACGCCTTCCGCGTCGCGCCCGTCGAAGCGGTAGCGCGCGGTGAGCACCGTGTCGAGCACGCTCGCGGCAAAGGGATCGACCCAGCGGTCGGTGACGAGCGCGCGCTGTTCGGCCAGTTGCTGCACAGGCCAGTCGGAGAGCAGCCGCGCGCCAAGCGTCACGCTGCCGGACGCCGGCGGGCGCACACCAGCCAGCACCGCGAGCAAGGTGGACTTGCCGGCGCCATTGGGGCCGAGCACCGCCCAGCGCTCGCCCGGCTGCACCGCGAAGCTCAGCCCGCGCACCAGCACGCGGTGGCCTGCGCGCAGTTCAACGTCAGTGCAGGCGAGGACGGTCATCGCCGCGGCAACAGCCAAAGAAACACCGGTACGCCGATCAACGCGGTCACCACGCCAACCGGCAGTTGCAGCGGCGCGGCTACGGTGCGCGCCAGCGTGTCGGCCAGCACCACCAGCGTCCCGCCGCCCAGCACGGATGCCGGCAGCAACACGCGCTGGTCGTTGCCGACCACAAGCCGCAGCAAATGCGGGGCGACGAAGCCGACGAAGCCCACCGCACCGGCCAGCGCCACCGCGATGCCGGCGGCCAGCGCCGCCACCAGCACCAGCGCGCGGCGCACCCGCTCGACCGGCACGCCCTGTGTCAGCGCCTGCACATCGCCACGCAGCAGCAGATTGAGCGGTCGCGCCAGCTTGAGCGCCGCGGCGAGCGCCAGGGCGAGCGCGACGCAGGCGGCGAGCGCCAGCCGCAGATCCGTCGCGCCGGCCAGATCGCCGAGCAACCAGAAGACCATCGGCCGCAGCGTGCCGTCGGGCGCCAGCGCCAACAACAGCGCCAGCAGCGCCGCCGCGAAAGCCGCGAGCATCACGCCGGTCAACAGCACGACCGATGCCGCCTCGTCGTCGGCGCGCAGCGTGCGGCCGAAGAACGCGCGCCGCGCCAGCGCGAACAGCAGCGCCAGCGTGGCGAGCGCACCGGCCGCCGCTGCCGCCTGCATGCCAAGCAGCCCGGCACCGGCCGCGAGTGCGAGCAGGCTCGCCACCGCCGCACCGCCGGAGACACCGAGCACGTAAGGGTCGGCCAGCGGGTTGCGCAGCAGCGCTTGCAGCAGCGCACCGGCGAGCGCCAGCAGCCCGCCGACGGCGAAGGCGGCGACAACGCGCGGCAGGCGCAAGTCCAGCAACACCGAAGCGCCGACGCTGGAGCGGCCCGCGAGCGCATCGGCCCAAGCAGAAACGCCGAGCGGCACACTGCCGACGGCGAGGGCCGTGGCGATCGCGACCAGAGCGGCGGCACCGAGCAGCGGCAGCGAGCGCCGCGGAGCGAGCAACCCGGCCCTCATGCCTCGAATCGATCTCGGTTCCACCCGCGACACGGGCGCCCGGCGTTCACAGTCGCACCTGCACGCCCGCATAGACCCCGCGCCCGGGCGTGTTGTAGCCGTCCACGGTGCGGTATTGGGCGTCGAACAGGTTTTCCACGCGCGCGGTCAGTTGCACGGACGAGGCGACCCGCCAGCTCGCGCGCAGCCGCAGCAGGGTGTACGGGTCCAGCGACTTGCGGGCAAAGGTGTTGATGTCGAAATCG
>JAJTHJ010000058.1 GCA_021298875.1 Burkholderiales bacterium
AAGATCATGCCGCCGATGATGGTCGCGCCCGAGCGGCTGGTGCCGGGGATCAGAGCCGCGCATTGAGCCAGCCCGACCTTGAGTGCGTCGAGCGGCCTCATGTCGTCCACGGTCTGCACGCGCGCCAGCCGGTCGCCTTGCAGGTCGCGCGCGCCAAAGCGCCGCTTGTGCCGCGCCTCGACCCACAGAATGATCACGCCGCCGACGACGCAGGCCAGCGCCACCGGCACCGGGTGGAAGAGGTTGGACTTGATCCACTTGCCGAACAGCAGGCCCAGCACCACCGCCGGCACGAAGGCAATCGCCACGTTCAGCGCAAAGCGCTGCGCCGCCGCCTGCGAACCGATGCCGGCCAGCGTGTCGATGAGCCGCCGGCGGTACTCCCACATCACCGCGAACATCGCGCCGGTCTGGATCGCCACCTCGAAGGTGGCGGCGTTCTCGCCGGTAAAGCCGAGCAGTGAGGCAGCGACGATCAGATGCCCGGTCGAGGAGATTGGCAAAAACTCGGTCAGCCCCTCGACGATGCCGAGGATCGCGGCCTTGAGCAGCAGCAGCCAGTCCACGCGCGTCCGCTACTTGGGTTGCAGTTCGACCCGCAGGCCGAAGCTGCCGACGCTCAGCGCGGTCGGTGCGTACTCCACACCGTCGCGGGTCAGTTCGTCGGGGCGCAGCCGCAGCAGCGGCAACGTGCCGAGAGTCTGGCCGCGATCGACGTCGGCCGCACGATTCAGGCTCAGGAACGGCACGCCGGTGACGCTCACTTCTTCGACGCGCGCATCGGCCAGATCGATGCCGTCGCGCGCTTCGTTGAGTACCGGCACACCGGATACCGCGATCCGCAGCGACAGCGGCAGCGCGGTGGCGGTCAGCGGCGCTGTCCAAGCGAACACCAGCCGCTGCGCGCCGACCTGCACGCTCACCTCCGGCCCCTGCACCTTGGCGCGCTCGGCCTCGCGGAACAGGCGCGCCACCGCGTCGTCGCTACGGTCGATGAAGGCGCGCTGCGCGAGTTCGGCGCGCGACAGGGTGAGTTGCGGCGGACCCAGGGTGGCGCAGCCGGCCAGCACGGTCGCGACGAGCAGCAAGAAAAGGCGGCGAGGTGTCATTGGGCAGGGATCGAAGCGCGCGGCAGCGGCGCGCGGCGGGCGCGATGGTAACCGGCTACTCGTAGCGCAGCGCCTCGATCGGCAGCAGCCGCGCCGCCTTGCGCGCCGGGTAGAAGCCGAAGAACACGCCGACCGCCGCCGAGAAGCCGACCGCCAGCGCGATCGACTCCGCCGTGATGTCGGTGCGCCAGCCGGCAAAGTGGCCGACCGCGAAGGACGCCGCCACGCCGAGCGCAATGCCAACCAGCCCGCCGAGCATCGACAGCGTGATCGCCTCCACCAGAAACTGCCGCAGGATGTCGCGCGCCCGAGCGCCGACCGCCATCCGCAGCCCGATCTCGCGCGTGCGCTCGGTCACGCTGACCAGCATGATGTTCATGATGCCAATGCCGCCCACCAGCAGCGACACCGACGCCACCGCGCCCAGCAGCAGGGTGAGCACGCGGCTGGCGGCCTCCTGCGCCTGCAAGATCTCAGTCAGGTTACGGATGGTGAAGGGGTCGTCCGCACCCGGCTGCACACGTTGGCGCTGGCGCAGCAGGGCGCGAATGTCTTCTTCGATCCGCTTCATGTCCGCGCCCTCGGCCGCCTTGACGCTGATCGCGTTGACGCGCTTCAACCGCCCCTGCGCCTGCCCCAGCACGCGGTTGCGCGCGGTAGAGATCGGCAGCAGCACCACATCGTCCTGATCCTGGCCAAAGGCGTTCTGCCCCTTGCGCGCCAGCACGCCGACCACGGCGAGCGGCACCTTGCGCACGCGGATCGTCTGGTCGATCGGGTCGGCGTCGCCGAACAACTGGTGCGCCGTGGTCTGGCCGATCAGCGCCACCTTGCCGCTGCCGCTCATCTCCGCGGGCTCGAAACCGCGCCCGGCGGCCAGCGGCCAGTCGCGCGCAACCAGATAGTCGTTGGTGGTGCCGAAGTACTGGGTCGACCAGTTGCTGTTGCCGGCCACCACCTGCCCCGCGCCGCGCAGCGAGGGCGCCGCCACCACCACGCCGGGAACTTCCAGCGCGATGGCGAGCGCGTCTTCTTCGGTCAGCGTCTGCGCCGCACCCACGCCTAGCCGCACGCCGCTGGCGGTGGTCGAGCCGGGCAGCACCAGCATCAGGTTGGAGCCCAGGCCCGCCAGTTGCTCGCGCACCCGCGCCTGCGCGCCGCTGCCCACCGCCAGCATGGCGATCACCGCGGCCACACCGATGATCATGCCGAGCATCGTCAGCGCCGTGCGCAGTTTGTTGACGCGCAGCGCCTTGAGCGCGACCTTGAGGACGGCGAGGAGGTTCATGCGGCCGCCGGAGCGGCAAAGGCCGCCAGATCGGCCGCCGCGTCGCGCGGCGCGTTGCGCGCATCGGTCAGCACGCGACCGTCGCGGAAGGTAATCAGTCGCCCCGCATAGGCGGCCACGTCGTGCTCGTGCGTGACCAGCACGATCGTCATGCCGCCGCGGTTTAGCTCTTGCAGCAACGCCATGATCTCGAGCGAGGTGTGCGAGTCGAGCGCGCCGGTCGGCTCGTCGGCCAGGATCAGTTGCGGTGCGTTGACCAGCGCGCGGGCGATCGCCACCCGCTGCTGCTGCCCGCCCGACAGTTGCGACGGCTGATGGTGGGCGCGGCTCGCCAGCCCGACCTGGGCGAGCTTTTCCGCGGCGCGCGCGTGCCGCTCGCGCGCGGGCACGCCGGCATAGATCAGCGGCAGTTCGACGTTCTCCAGCGCGCTGGTGCGCGCGAGCAGGTTGAACTGCTGGAAGACGAAGCCAATGCGCCGGTTGCGGATCGAGGCCATTGCATCGGCCGACATACCACCCACGTCTTCGCCGGCCAGCTTGTAGCTGCCGCGGCTGGGCCGGTCGAGGCAGCCGACGAGGTTCATGAAGGTGGACTTGCCCGAGCCCGACGGCCCCATCACCGCGACGAACTCGCCCGCCGCGATCGACACGCTCACGCCCGCCAGCGCGTGCACGACCGTCTCGCCCAGGGTGTAGTCCTTGGCGAGGTCGGTGGTTTGGATCAGGGCTTGGGACATGAGTGCGTTGACCGTGATCCGTGATCCGTGATCCGTGATCCGTTACTGCCGGTAAACCACAGATCACAGATCACGGATCACAGATCACGTTCAGAACATCATCCGCGGCGGCCCGCTCTTGCTCGGCGCGGCCGGACTCGCCCCGCCCTGCTGGCCGACGATCACTTCCAGCCCTTCGACCACGCCTTCGCCACTGACTTCGCTCATCGCGCCGTCGGTCAGGCCCACGCGCACGTCGATGGCTTTGGGCTTGCCATCGGCCAGCACCCACAGCCTCCCTGCCGTGCTGCGGCCGCCGCCGCGGCCGAACTCGGCGACGATCTCGGTAAAGCGGGCCTCTTGCTCGGGCTTGAGAATTTCCTCGATCTTCGCGCGCAACTCGGCGCGCGCCGCGCCCTGCGCCTTGCCGCGCGCTTCCTCGGGCAGGTCGCGCGCGGCGGCGAACTTCTCGCGCAACTGGGCAAAGATCGGATCGAGCTTTTTCTGCTGCTCGTCGTCGAGCTTCAACTCCTTGGTCAAGCGCTCGCGGAACTGCGCACCCTGTCCGCCCGCAGCACCGCCCGCGTCGCCCTTGGCCGCTTCGGCGCCCTTGGCTACGGCCGGGGCCGACTCGCCCGGCGGGCGGAAGCGCAATGCGGCATTGCTGACCTTGAGCACGCCATCGCGCGTCTCCAGCACGATGCGCACGTTGGCGGTCATCCCCGGCAGCAGCAGCCCGGCGTCGTTATCGGCGGTCACCAGCACGGTGTAGGTGACGACGTTTTGCACGTTCTGCGCGCTTTGCCGCACCTGCTTGACCGTGCCGTTGAAAGTGCGGCCGGGAAACGAATCGACCGTGAACGTCGCCTTCTGCCCGACGCGGATGCGGCCGACGTCGGCTTCGTCGATGGAGGTTTCCACCTGCATGTCCCGCAGGTCGCGCGCGATGATGAATAGCTCCGGCGCCTGCAAGCTCGCCGCCACGGTCTGGCCGACGTCCACGCTGCGCTTGATGACGGTGCCGTCCACTGGCGCGCGGATTTCGGTGCGGCCCAGATCGACCTTGGCGCTGGCGAGTGAGGCCTCGCGCTGCTTGACCACCGCCTGCGCGTTGCGCACGTCGGCGGCGGCCAGATCGTAGGTCGCCTGCTTGCTGTCGAGTTCCGCCGAGGAGACAAAGTTGCGCGCCACCAGTTCCTTGGTGCGGTTGAGCTCCCGCTGCGCGTTGATCAGCGCCACCTGCGCGCGGCTGGCGGCGGACCGGGCCGCCTCGGTGTCCGCCTCGGCCTGGCGCACGCGGTAGGTGAAGGTCTCGGGATCGATGCGGGCGATCAACTGCCCGTTTTTGACGGGCGAATTGAAGTCGACGAACAGTTCCTTGATCTGCCCCGACACCTGGCTGCCCACCTGCACCGACGACACCGGATTCAAGGTGCCGGTGGCGCTGACGGTCGCCGTGATCGCGCCGCGCTCGATCTTGGCAAAGCGGTACGTCGGGGCGTTGCCGTCGGCGCGGGTGAACCACGAGACCGTCGCCGCGGCGAGTGCCGCCAACAACAAAAAGGCCACGATCCAGCGCGGCCGGGCAAGCGTTGCGAATGTCATCGGGGAGACGGGGCGGGAACCGCGCGCATTCTAGGCGTGCGGCCCCGCCCCGCCGCCCCGACGAGTGTTGCCGGGCGTTACGAGGCTGCGATTACCCCGCAGGCGATGCGCGGCCCGGAATTGCCAGCCGGCTGGGTCTTGTAGTCGTCCGGGTCGCGATGGATCACCACGCTGCGGCCGACGACGTTGGCCACTCCGCTGCCGACCGACAGCGCGTCGGTTTCGAACGAGTACTTGGCCACCCCGTTGGCGTCGGCCTTGAGATTCGGCATGTCGCCCGCGTGGCGCTCGGTCTGGCCGTGGTGCGCGTGCGGCTTGCCGGTCGGGTTGAAGTGGCCGCCGGCGCTCATGCCGTCGGGCGCGGAGCAATCGCCTTTCTCGTGCACATGGAACCCGTGCTCGCTGTTGGGCTTTAGCCCGGTCACGTCGGCGGTGACCAGGACCGTGCTCCCCTTCTGCGCAAAGCGCACGGTGCCGGCGGCGGCGTTGCCCTGGGTCGGCTTGAGCGTGGCGGTGGCGGCGGGGCCGGACTCCATCGACGCGCAGGCGCCGAGCACGGCGACGGCCAGCACGGGAGCAAGGGCGTGGCGGAACTTCATTCGGAATTCTCCTTTGTGGGGTTGCGGATGCCCTGCGGGCAGTAGGAACTTACCGAGAAAACGGCAACTTCGGTAGACCGATTTACGGGAGAACGCGCGCCGCGGCCCTCCGCCGGCCGCGCGGCGCCCGGCGGCAAGCGCGTATCGTCGCCCCCGCCATGACGCTTGCCGCCCTCCTCGACGCCGAACTCGCGTACAGCGACCTGCCGCTGCTCGATGGCGCCTCGCTCACCGTGTTGGAGGGCGACCGCATCGGCCTGATCGGTCGTAACGGCACCGGCAAAAGCTCACTGCTCAAGGTGATCGCCGGCCGCGCGGCGCTCGACGAAGGCCGCGTCAAGCGGCGCGACGGTTTGCACGTGGCGCTGGCGGAACAAGAGCCGGAGCTGCCGCCCGCCGCCACGCTGCGCGAAAGCCTGGCGCTGCGCGGCGGCTTCGAGTCCTTTGCCGACGAGCGCGACCGCTGGCGCGCCGAGGCGCGGCTCGTGGAAGCGATGCACCGCCTGCGGCTGGACGAGGCGCGCGACCCCGCCAGCGCCTCGGGCGGCGAGCGCAAGCGCGCCGCGCTCGCCCTGGCCTTCGCCCTCGCGCCCGATCTGCTGCTGCTGGATGAGCCAACCAATCACCTCGACATCGACGGCATCGCGCTGCTGGAAGACCTGCTGCTCAAGGGGCCGGCGCTGATCGTCATCACCCACGACCGCGCCTTTCTCGACCGCGTGGCCACGCGCATCGTCGAGCTCGACCGCGGCCTGCTGCGCAGCTACCCCGGCAACTACAGCGCCTGGGAAGCGCGCCGCGCCACCGAGCTTGCGGCCGAGCAGACCGCCGCGCGCAAGTTCGACAAGTTCTGGGCCCAGGAAGAGGCCTGGATCCGCCGCGGCATCGAAGCGCGCCGCACCCGCAACGCCGGCCGCGTGACGCGGCTCGAGCAATTGCGCAACGAGCGCGCCGCGCGGCGCGAGCGGCTGGGCAACGTGAAGATGGCGCTCGCCAGCGGCGAACGCTCCGGCCGGTTGGTGGCCGAGCTACAGAGTGTGGCCAAGCGTTTCGTGCAGGCCGACGGCAGCGAGCGCGTGGTGGTACGCGACCTCAATCTGCGCATCATGCGCGGGGACCGGCTGGCGCTGATCGGCCCCAACGGCGCCGGCAAAAGCACGCTGCTGCGGCTGATCCTCGGCCAACTGGCGCCGGATGCCGGCAGCGTGCGGCTGGGCACCAACCTGCAAGTCGCCTACTTCGACCAACTGCGCGAGCAACTCGACCCCGAGCAGACCGTGGCCGCGACCATCGCTCCGGGTTCGGACTGGATCGAGATCGGCAGCCAGCGCAAGCACGTGATGAGCTACCTCGGCGATTTTCTGTTCGCGCCCCAGCGCGCCAACGCGCCGGTCAAGACGCTGTCCGGCGGCGAGCGCAACCGGCTGCTGCTGGCGCGCCTCTTTGCGCGGCCGGCCAATCTGCTGGTGATGGACGAGCCGACCAACGATCTGGACATCGAATCGCTGGAGCTGTTGGAGGCCACCCTAGCCGACTACGACGGCACTTTGCTGCTGGTGAGCCACGACCGCGCCTTTCTCGACAGCGTGGTCACGCAGACATTGGTGGCGCAAGGTGACGGCCGCTGGCTGGAATACGCGGGTGGCTACAGCGACTGGCTGGTGCAGCGGCCGACGCCGGTCGCTGCTGTGGCCGACAAGCCCGCCGCGTCCAAGAAAACCGAAACCAAACCCGCCGCGCGCGGCAAGCTCGGCTTCAACGAACAGCGCGAACGGGCCGCCCTGCCCGCGCAGATCGAAGCGTTGGAGGCCGAACAGCAGGCGCTCAACGCCCGCATGATGAGCGCCGACTACCACCGCGCTGGAGCCGCCGCAATCAAGGCCGACCGGCTGCGGGCCGAGCAGATCGAGCACGAACTGGCGGGGAAGCTGGAGCGGTGGGTGGAGTTGGAGAGCCGGGCGGGTGCCGGGGCCGCGGATCGGCAGTAGCGCGAGTCGCAGGGCCGCAGGAAAACAACTCGACCACGGCCCCTTTTCGCGAACGCTGGAGCTAAGCGGCCACATCAATCACGAAGCGATTGATTGGTCCGCTTGAGCGAGTAGTTAGGGCGCTAGTCGCGCTGCACTCTTGATGCGATCAGCGGAGGTGCAAAGAGCGCGATAAAGCTCGCATTGAGTACGGCGTTTTGCCAGAACCCCGACCACAGAGAGTACGCCGTATCCGGGACAACCCAAAAGAGAAGCGAGAGCATCACGAGCCGGCTTACCTGCTGGGGATCGCGCATGTAGAACTGGCGAACTACCAGCAGCAGAGCCACTCCCCAGCCAACGAGAACGGAGCCGAGGATCGCATGCAGCAAGCCGACATAGTCCACGGCACGCTCGCCGAACTGGCCAATAGCTCCCGCGTCGCCTAGAACGAGGAACCCAAAGAGGCCATTTGTTCCAGTTGGCGACAGCACCATAAAGGCGCCAAAGGCTTGAACTGCGAGGCATGCGGCTTGCAGCCAGCGGCACCAGAACTTGGACTTCTCGGACATGCCGGAAACCTCCTAGCGCCCTAGACAGAATGGCTTCGTGAGTCTCGGCGGCCCGCCGCCTGCAACGCCGTAGGTTGCAGGCCGAGGGCCTGCCGAGCTACCGCACCGGGCCGACGGTCGGCCAGGTCGTTGCCAACTTGCGAGGAGACGGGCCATGAACGAATCTAGCACCGTGTACGTCGGTCTGGACGTGCACAAGGACAGCATCGACATCGCGCTGGCCGAGGCCGGCCGCGACGGCGAAGTCCGACTGTTCTGGTTGAGTATTTCCCCGACAGTCGGGTCTTCTGGGGCGGTGCAGTTTAGGCGGTCAGTTCGGCGGCGGTTTCCTCCTTTCGGTCGATAGTGGGCGGCTCGGCCGGCCCGGTGAAGTCCAGATTTGGCAGCGCATCGAGTTTCAGCGCTGCCCGCAGCGCCGCCGCCGGCGTCTGGCCGTTAAGCC
>JAJTHJ010000130.1 GCA_021298875.1 Burkholderiales bacterium
CCTCGACTTCGCCGCCGATGCCCGCGTCGCCGGGCTGGCCGCGGCGGCCGATGGCGCCGCCTGGGTCGGCCTGACGCGGCGGATCGAAGACAGCGCCCGCGGACTGCGACTGGCGCTCGCCGACGCCGGCGTGGCGCCCGGCACGCGCGTGGCACTCGATCGCGTGCCACAGCCGGCGCGGGTGGCGGTGGCACTGGAGCAGAGCGAGTTGGCCGTTCGCGCGGTGGCGGCGGCGCTGGCGGCCAACGCCAACCGCAGCCCTGAACTGGACGCACTGCGCGGGCGGGCCGGCAGCTTGGAGGCTGCACTGACCGAATGGCGAGCGCAGGTGGCACCGCAGGCGCAGCGCGCCGACGCGGACGAAACGGGCGGCGACGCCGTGGTGCGCTGGATCGCCCTGAGTGCGCAGGGGGTGCAATTCGCCACCACGCCACTGGCGCCGGGCGAACATTTCGCGCGCATCCGCGCGCAGCAGCCGCAGGCGTGGATCCTGACCTCGGCGACGCTGACGGTGGCGGGGCGCTTCGAGCCGTTTCTGGCCGAGTTCGGGCTACCCGAGGCAACCACCGCCCGCTGGGAGAGTCCGTTCGACTTCGACCGCCAGGCCTTGCTGTACCTGCCGCAAGCGCTGCCTTCGCCGTCGGACGCCGACTTTGCCGAGCAGGTGGCTGACGCCGTCTGGCCGGTGATCCAAGCCGCCGGGGGGCGAACGTTCGTCCTGTGCTCCACCCTGCGCGCGGTGGATCGCGTGGCCGCCCGCTTGCAGCAGTGGTTGCAAGGGGCCGGCGCGCCGTGGCCGCTGCTGGTGCAGGGCAGCAGCACCCGCCAGGCGCTGTTGCGCGCCTTTCGCGAACACGGCAATGCAGTGCTCGTGGGTAGCGTGAGCTTCTGGGAAGGCATCGACGTGCAGGGGCAAGCGCTGTCGGTGGTGGCCATCGACAAGCTGCCGTTCGCGCCGCCGGACGATCCCGTCGTACAGGCGCGCATCCGCCGCCTGCAGGCGCTGGGGCGCAACGCGTTTGCCGAGTACCAATTGCCGCAGGCCGTGACACTCGTCAAACAGGGTGCGGGCCGGCTGATCCGCGCCGAGACCGATCGCGGCGTACTGATGCTGCTCGACGGACGGGTGCTCAGCCGGGCCTACGGCAAGACGGTGCTCGCCAGCCTGCCGCCGCTGCCGCGCACGCGCGACCTGGACGAGGTGCGTCGGTTCTTCGCCGCGGCGTAGCGCAGGCCGCCTTAGTGCGATCGTCGTTGCGCAGCGGTCAGGCTTCGACCGGCCGAGCCAGGTCCGGCTCGAAGAACACCCAGCGCGCCTGCGGGTAGGCGGTCTGAATCGCCGTCTCGACGCGGTTGATCGCGGCGACAAGTTCTGCGGCGGAGGCCACTTGCGCCATCTCCGCCTGCACGGCGATCACCAGCTTCTCGCCCCATTGCAGGGTAATCAGGTTCTGCACCCGGCCCACCTCCGGTTGCACGGCGATAAAGGCCGCGATCTCCTCGCGCAGGCGTGGCTCGGCGGACTCGCCGACGATCATGCCTTTCACTTCCAACAGGATCGCTGCCGCCACCACGATCAACAGCACGCCCACGGCGATGGAGCCCAGCGCGTCGTAGAGCGGGTTACCGGTCGCCATCGTCGCCAGCACCGCGACAAACGCCAACACCAGGCCGCCCAGCGCGGCGATGTCTTCGCCGGCGACCACCATCAGCTCGGACTGGCGCGTCTCGCGAAACCAGCGCCAGAAGCTGCGGCCGTGCTGCTCCTTGCGGATTTCGCGGAGCGCGCCCCAGAGCGACACCGCCTCGAGCGCAATCGCCACGCCTAGAACCGTAAGCGCGACCCATGGCGCGCGTAACGGTTCGGCGGCGTGCAGCCGGTGCCAGCCCTCGTAGACCGAGAACAGGCCGCCCACCGTAAACAGCAGCAGCGCCACCATCAGCGCGTAGAAGTAGACGACCCGGTAATGGCCGAGCGGATGCTCGGCGCTTTCCGGCTGCCGCGCACGGCGCAGGCCCAGAAGCAGCAGCAACTGGTTGCCGCAGTCGGGGAGCGAGTGGATTGCCTCGGCCAGCAGTGCGCCGGAGCCGGTCTACGCAGCGGCCGCAAACTTCGTAACCGCTATCCCGCTGTTGGCGCCGAGCGCGAAGAAAATGGCGCGAACGCCGCCGCTGGCCATCAGTTGGCGATGCCGAGCAGTTCGACCTCGAACAGCAACGTCGCGTTCGGCGCAATGACGTTGCCGGCGCCGCGCGCGCCGTAGGCGATGTTGGGCGGGCAGGTGAGCTTGACCGTGCCGCCGGGCTTGATCTTCTGCACGCCTTCGGTCCAGCAGGGGATCACGCGGTTCAAGGGGAACTCGGTCGGCATGCCGCGCTTGTAACTGCTGTCGAACTCCTTGCCGTCGGGGAAGGTGCCCTTGTAGTGCACGCGCACGGTGTCGGTGGCGGTCGGATTGCGGCCTGTGCCTTCCTTGACGACCTTGTAAACGAGGCCGCTGTCGGTCTTGACGGCGCCGGGCTCCTTGGCAGCCTTGTCGAGCACCTCGTTTTGGGCGAGTGCGGCGGTGGTGGCAAAGGCGAGCGCGAGCGCGGCGGCGGTGTGTGTGAGCTTCATCGGTGACCTCGAATGTCGGGGCCGCGATGTTAGCCTTCTGCCGATGAACGATCTCTTCGCGCCGCCGCCGGCCAGTGCTCCGCTGGCGGAGCGGTTGCGCCCGCGCGCGCTTGACGACGTGATCAGCCAGTCTCACCTGCTCGGCGCCGGCAAGCCGCTGCGGGTGGCCTTCGAGTCGCGCCGGCCGCACTCGATGATTTTCTGGGGGCCGCCCGGCGTCGGCAAGACCACGCTCGCCCGGCTGATGGCGGATGCCTTCGGGCTGGAGTTCATCGCCATTTCCGCGGTGCTGGGCGGCGTCAAGGACATCCGCGAGGCGGTCGAGCGCGCGCAGGCCACACGCGCGGCGAGCGGCAAGCCGACGCTGGTGTTCGTCGATGAGGTGCACCGCTTCAACAAGGCGCAGCAGGATGCGTTTTTGCCGCATGTGGAGTCGGGGCTGTTCGTTTTCGTCGGTGCCACGACCGAGAACCCGTCGTTCGAGGTGGTCGGTGCGCTGCTGTCGCGCGCCGCGGTGTACGTGCTGGAGCCTTTGGCCGCCGACGACTTGGGAGCGCTGATCGAGCGCGCCTGCGCACGCGAGCTGGACGGCCTCGTCGTCGAAGACGCCGCCCGCCAGATGCTGATCGACGCCGCCGACGGCGACGCGCGCCGGCTGCTCAACGCGCTGGAGGTCGCCGCGCACGGCGCGCACGAGCGGGGTCTGGCCAGCGTCGGCGCCGAATACCTGCGCGAAACGCTGCCCGCCACGCTGCGCCGCTTCGACAAGGGCGGCGAGAACTTCTACGACCAGATCTCGGCGTTACACAAGTCCGTGCGGGGCTCCGACCCCGACGCGGCGCTGTACTGGATGGTGCGGATGCTCGACGGCGGCGTGGACCCGCATTACATCGCGCGGCGCGCGATCCGCATGGCGACGGAGGACATTGGTCTCGCCGACCCGCGCGCGTTGCGGCTGGCACTCGACGCGGCGGAAACCTACGACCGGCTCGGCTCCCCCGAGGGCGAACTGGCGATTGCAGAGGCGATCGTCTACCTGGCGATCGCCGCCAAGTCCAACGCGGTGTATCGCGGCTACGGGGCGGTGCGCGCCTTCGTCAAGCAGGACGGCAGCCGTCCGGTGCCACTGCATCTGCGCAACGCGCCGACGCGGCTGATGAAGGAACTTGGCTACGGCGCCGGCTACCGCTACGCGCACGACGAAGACGGCGCGTTCGCCGCCGGCGAGACGTATCTCCCCGACGACATGGCCCCGCAACGCTGGTACGAACCAACCGACCGCGGCCTGGAGTCGAAAATCGCCGAGAAGCTCGCGCAACTGCGCGCACTGAACCGGCCGCAGCCTGAGGGCAAGTGACGTGTCTCGCCGTGCAGGGCTGCCGCGCAACGCGCACCGCTGCGCCGGCTTGCCGCCTTGCGTAGCGCGCTGCGACAATGCGCCCATGACGCCTTTTTGCCGCTTGCGGCCCCGCGCGGCCCGAAGTTCGCCCGCCTCCTGTTGAGCTTGGCGCGCCGCTGCGCGCCGCAAACGCCCATTGCCTCTCATATACCGCGGTGCGCCGCCGGCGCGCCGTTCAAGGACTCACCATGCTCGACATCAATCAACTACGCAAGCAACTCGGCGACGCGGCCGCGCGGCTGCGCACCCGGCCTTACGAGTTTCCCGTCGATGCGTTTAACGCGCTGGAAGCCGAGCGCAAGACCGTTCAGGTAAGCACCGAGGAGTTGCAAGCCCGTCGCAATGCGCTGTCCAACGAGATCGGCATCGCGCGCGGCAAGGGCGAAGACGCCGCCGCGTTGCTGGCCGAGGCCGCGGCGCTCCCCGACACCTTGAAGGCGCTGCAAGCGCAACTGGACGACATCCAGGCGCGGCTGACCACGCTGCTGCTGGACGTGCCCAATCTGCCGCACGAGTCGGTGCCGCTCGGTCGCTCGTCCGACGACAACGTCGAAGTGCGCCGCTGGGGCGCGCCGCGCGCGTTCGACTTCCCGGTGCGCGACCACGTGGACGTGGGCGCACCGCTGGGGCTGGATTTCGACACCGCGGTCAAGCTTTCCGGCTCGCGCTTTACGCTGATGCGCGGGCCGGTGGCGCGGTTGCACCGCGCACTCGCCCAGTTGATGCTCGACATGCAGACGCAGGAGCACGGCTATACGGAGTGCTACACGCCGTACATCGTCAACGCCGACTCGCTGCGCGGCACGGGCCAGCTGCCGAAGTTCGAGGAAGACCTGTTTGCCGCCAAGAAGGGCGGGCAGGAGGGCGCGGGCGAGGTGCTTTATCTGATCCCGACCTCGGAAGTCTCGCTCACCAACGTCGTGCGCGGGCAGATGCTCAAGGAAGCCGATCTGCCGGTAAAACTCACCGCGCACACGCCGTGCTTCCGCTCGGAGGCGGGCAGCTACGGCAAGGACACGCGCGGCATGATCCGCCAGCACCAGTTCGACAAAGTGGAGATGGTGCGCATCACCCGCCCGGAGGAGTCCTACGTCGCGCTGGAAGAGATGGTCGCCAACGCCGAGGCGGTCTTACAGCGGCTGGAACTGCCGTACCGCGTGATGCTGCTGTGTACCGGTGACATGGGTTTTGGCAGCGCCAAGACCTACGACCTCGAAGTCTGGCTGCCGGGGCAGGGCGCGTATCGGGAGATCTCGTCGGTGTCCAACTGCGAGGCGTTCCAGGCGCGGCGGATGCAGACCCGCTACAAGAACGCGCAAGGCAAGAACGAGTTCGTGCACACGCTCAACGGCTCCGGCCTCGCCGTGGGCCGCACGCTGGTCGCGGTGCTGGAGAACTACCAGCAGGGCGACGGCAGCGTCCTCGTGCCGGCCGCGTTGCGGCCCTACATGGGCGGGGTCGAGCGCCTGTCTTGTTAAACTCGCTCCCCTGTTGGAGAGGTGGCAGAGTGGTCGAATGCGCCGGATTCGAAATCCGGTGTACCGATTCTTCGGTACCGTGGGTTCGAATCCCACCCTCTCCGCCGGTACATGGTCGGCGCTGTTTTCGATCAGGTACATACGGCAAATCAACGGCTTGTCGGGATCGCGTGTGACGCAGCATCGTGACATACAGCGGGTCGAGACAATGTCAGAGCACCTGGTTCAGCGGGCCGGCGTCTTCTACTTCAGACGCCGCATTCCATCCGATCTGCGAGCGCTGTACGCGCCTTCGCGCGAGATACGGCGGTCTCTTGGCCGTCTCGAATTCAAGGCCGCCGCCGTGCTCGCGCGGGCCGCGTCAGTCGAATGGGACGAACGCTTCGCCCGCGCACGGGCCACGGGCAAGCCGTGCCGCGCTTCGGAATCCGAAGGCGTCTTTCTGACTGCCGAGGAGATCGAGCGGTACGCTGCCGCGTGGACACGCTGGCGGCTGTGTGAGGATGACGCGGTACGCCGGGCCGGCTACACGAGCGACTTGCTCGCTGAAGCGGCAGCCGCGACCCTTGCCGACCTTGACCACGCCAAGCGTGCCCTTGCGCTCGGCGACGTGACCGGAATCGAAGCTCAGCTTGAAGACTTCTCGCACGCCGTAGGCGTTCCGCTTCCTGAAGGAACCAATCGACGCGATCTGGCCTTCGCCTGCCTTCGGGCGGAAGTGAAGGCTTTGACGCTGACGCTGGCGCGAGACGCCGGCGAGCCTGTAGAGACTCCCCCGGAACCCGCCCCGCTGCCGGTAGCCGCCGGGCACACCTTGCGAGACGTGTTCAAGCGGTGGACTGTCGCCTGCAAGCGGCCCGTGAAGACCGTCGAAGATGCCGAGCGAGCCTTGCGCCAGTTCGAGCGCTTCCTCGGTCACACTGCGCCCCTTGCGAACCTGCGTCGCGATCAGGGGGCAGACTTCCGGGCGCACCTGCTGGCGCTGGTCGAGGCCAGCGGTGGCAAGGCAAGGACGGCGAAGAAGGCCCTCGATTGGATCAAGACGCTCCTGAACTACGCTGAACGCGACCTGCAATGGGTCGCCCGCAATCCGTGGGCCGGCCTCTCGATTGACAAGCCAAAGGGAACCGTGCGACTCCCGTGGGAACCCGCCGATCTTCGCATCCTGTTCGGTAGCGACCTGTTCACGGCGTATGCGATCCCCTTGGGGGCGAAAGCCTGCCTCGACGCTGCGTATTGGGCGCCGCTCATAGCCGCGTACACCGGCGCCAGAATCTCCGAGATTGCCCAGCTTGGCGCGGACGACTTGATCGAGCGTGCAGGGGTCGTTTGCTTCGCGTTCCGCGAGAGCAGCGACCAGCGCTTGAAGACAGCCGCAGCGGTGCGAGACGTGCCAATTCATTCGGAGCTAGTGCGCCTGGGACTGCTGGAGTATGTCCGGGCCATACGCGAGCACGGGGCGGCCCGGCTGTTCCCGGCTGTTCCCGTCTCCGCGGGGCGTTCCGGGGCCGGCGCGTCTATCTCTGACTGGTTCGGGGATTACAAGACGGCCCGTGGCTTCAGCGGCCCGGCCAAGGTCTTCCATTCCTTCCGCCACAGCGTGCGCTCCATGCTCACAGACGCAGGCATCGCCGAGCCGGTCATCGACCGCCTGCTGGGCCACGAGTCCACCGGCAGCGAGGGTGCCCGCACCTACACGCGCATCTCCATCCCGGCCCTTCATCGCGCCGTCGAGGCCATCGTGTACCAGGGCCTCGAACTACCGCGGGTGTTCACGCAGCCGGCGTGGTCGCCAGGCATGAAGGTCGGGCACCGAGTGACCTGAGTCGCCTTTCGCCGGGCCGCGAAGGCGGTCGAGGGCGGCCTTAAAATTCCCAAAAAATTCGCGCTGGCCTTTTCCCGCGCGACGAAGCCAGTTTCCCCCCGTACCCCCTGGGCGACCCGGCGGGCAGGGTATGACCTCGGCCACTCGATAGCCGCAAGGCGAGGGCCAACAGGGCAGCGCATCCGCCGGCGAGAGCCGACAGGGCCACAGCCAGCGCCAGGCCGGGGTACACCCCGCGGAGACAGTGCCGCCTGACGCCCGCGAATGCCCAGACAGGCCCGAAGAGGCCGGGCTTGACGTGGCCGTGAAGTAGTGTAGAGTTCGCCCGGACACTTCCACTTCACAGGAGCGCAGCACCATGACCGGCCAACAACGAGTAGGCTACAAGCGAGTATCAACGACCGACCAAACGACCCTTCGGCAGCTAGACGGCCTCGAGTTAGACAGGGTATTCGAAGATCACGCCAGCGGCAGTAGCACGGATCGACCGGGCTTGCAGGCCTGCCTTGCCCATCTGCGACCCGGCGATACGCTGGTCGTCCACAGCTTGGATCGGCTGGCCCGCAGCCTGGCAGACCTGGATCGACTCGTGAACGAGGTCACGGCACGCGGCGTGATTGTAGAGTTCACCACCGAGCGGCTTCGGTTCACCCAAGAGCGCGACCCGTTTGCGGCCCTGACGCTCCACCTACTCGGGGCATTCGCGCAATTCGAACGTGCTCTGATTCGAGCGCGACAAGCCGAAGGCATCCGCGCCGCGAAAGCCGCCGGCAAGTACAAAGGTGGGGTCAAGAAGCTCACGCCAGATCGGGCC
>JAJTHJ010000135.1 GCA_021298875.1 Burkholderiales bacterium
GGCGAGGTGCTCGACAAGCTCGTCGACCAGACCGGCGAGGTGGCGATCGCCCGCGCCAAGCTCGAAAACGAAGTCGGCACGCTCAAGTCCTCCCTCACCGACCTGACCGACAACATCTCGCGCCTGCGCAGCCAGCTGCGCGAGGTGGAGATCCAGGCCGAGGCGCAGATCCAGGCACGCTCCGACCAGGTCTCGCGCCAGTCGGCCGACTTCGACCCGCTGGAGTTCGACCGCTACACCCGTTTGCAGGAACTGACCCGGCTGCTCGCTGAGTCGGTCGAAGACGTGGCCTTGATCCAGGGCAGCATGCTGAAGGGCCTCGCCTCCGCCGACACCGATCTGACCGCGCAGTCGCGGCTGACGCGCGAACTGCAACAGCAGTTGATGCGCGTGCGGCTGGTGCCCTTTGCTGGGCTGGCCGAGCGGCTGTACCGGGTCGCGCGGCAGACGGCCAAAGAGGTCGGCAAGCGCGTCAACCTCGACCTGCGCGGCGGCAGCACAGAGATCGACCGCGGCGTGCTGGAGAAAATGGCCGGCCCGTTCGAGCATCTGGTGCGCAACGCCATCGTGCACGGTATCGAGTTGCCGGAGGCGCGTCGTGCCGCCGGCAAGAGCGAGATCGGCCAACTGACCGTCGAAGTCCGCCAACAGGGCAACGAAATCGTCGTCACCTTTGCCGACGACGGCGCCGGCCTCGACTGGGCGCGCATCCGCGCCCGCGCCGAAGCCAGCGGTGCGCTGCCGGCGGGTGCGCCGGCCAGCAAGCGCGAACTGGCCGATCTGATCTTTGCCCCCGGCTTTTCCACCGCCGAGACGGTGAGCGAACTGGCCGGCCGCGGCGTCGGCATGGATGTGGTGCGGACCGAAGCCGCCGCCCTCGGCGGCCGTGTGACAGTGGCGAGCGAGCACGGCCAAGGCGCGCGCTTTGCGCTGTACCTGCCGCTGACCTTGGCCGTCACCCAAGTCGTGCTCGCCACCGTGGCGGAGCGCCGCTACGCGATCCCGGCGGCGTTGGTCGAGCAGGTGCGCCGCTACAAGCCCGATGCGCTGGCCGGTTTGCTGGCGCGCGGCGCGGTCGATCTGCCGCCGCTCGGCACGGTGTCGCTGCGTCCGCTGGCGCAGTTGATCGGTCAGCCGGTTTCGTTTCACCACGCGCGCCAGTTGCTGGTGCTGCTGCTGCGCGCCGGCGACGAGCGGCTCGCGCTGGCGGTGGACGACATGACCACCGGCCAGGAAGTGGTGGTCAAGAACGTCGGCCCGCAGGTGTCGCGGCTGGCGGGCATGCTCGGCGCCACCATCACGGGCGACGGCGAGGTGGTGTTGATCGTCAATCCGCTGCAACTGCTGGCACGCGCCCCGCAGCCGCCGGCGCTGCCGGCCCTGCCCGTGGCCGATGCGCCCGCCGTCGCCGCACCGGCGGCGCCGCGGGTGATGGTGGTGGACGACTCGCTCACCGTGCGCCGCGTCACCCAGCGCCTGCTGGAGCGTAACGGCTACGAAGTGATGCTGGCCAAGGACGGCGTCGATGCGCTGCGCCAGTTGCAGGATCGGCTGCCCGACGCGATCCTGCTCGACATCGAAATGCCGCGTATGGACGGCTTCGACTTCACCCGTAACGTGCGCGCCGACCCCGGCACGCGCGCGATTCCCATCGTCGTGATCACCTCGCGCAGCGCCGACAAGCACCGCAGCCTGGCGCTGGAGCTGGGCGCCGACGCCTTCCTCGGCAAACCGTACCCGGAAGACGAGTTGCTCGCTTTGCTGGCGAGCTACGCGCAGCGGCGCCGGTCGGCGTCGTAGTCGGCCGCGCGCAGGCTCTTTGCGCCGTTTATCATCCGCGTCCGAGTCGCAGGTTCCGCGACTCGCCATCCTCCCTCCGCCCGTCAAAAGGAAAGCCGATGAAGTCCCTCCTTGCTGCCGCGCTTTGCGCCAGCGTCGCCTTCGCCCCCGCCGCGTTTGCCTCCGAGGCGAAGAAGCCCAGCGCCGAAGAGTGCAAGAAAGACCCGAAGATGAAGGGCTGCGAGCCCAAGGAAGAGAAGAAGAAGGTCAAGGGCGGCTGCTGAGCGCGGCTGTTCGCTACGTGCCAAGGCCGGCGTTGCCGGCCTTTTCTTTTGGTGCGCCGGGGGGCAGCAGACGCACGTGGCGGCCGACTTCCGAGGTGCGCCTGCCGCCTGTCTGCGGCGTCGCGCTGCGCGAAGTCAGGCCTGCAGACGTTCAGGCCAGCAGCTCGTCGCGCGCGGCTTCCAGATGCGCGACATCGCCCCAGGACTCGATGGCCAGCGCCAGCGGCGGCGCGGTCGCAGTCAGGCGGTTGATCGCGGCATTGGCCATTACATGCTCGCGCGGGGCGTCCCAGGCAAGCCCGCGCGCGGCGCGGTAGACGACATCCAGCACGCCGCCATGGGCGACCACCGCGACGGTGGCACCGCGATGTGCGGCTACCGCCTCGTGCAAGGCGGTAAGCACACGGTCGATGAACTCGGTACCGGACTCGCCTTCCGGCATCCGCCAGGCCGGATCGCGCGCGCGCCAACCGGCAAAGTGATCGGGCCAGCGCGCAGCGATCTCATCCAGCGTGTGGCCCTCGAAGATGCCGAAGCTGCGCTCGCGCAGCCCCGCGTGCGGCTGCGCCGCCACGCCCAGCCGCGCCGCGAGCGGTGCGGCGGTCAGCCAGGCGCGGGCCAGATCGCTGGCGACGACGGCGTCGATCGGCTCGTCGGCCAGCGCCCGCGCCAACTGCTCCGCCTGCCACACCCCGGTGGCGGACAGCGGCACGTCGAGCCGGCCTTGAATGCGGTGTTCCGCGTTCCAGGCCGTCTCGCCATGCCGGATCAGGATCAGGCGCGTGGTCACGCGAGCCGCGGATTCAACGTGTAGCTGCCGGTAATGGCCGCTTGCGCCAGCACATGGCCTTCCATTGCGCGTCGCACGTCTGCGCCGCGGAACTTGCCTTCCAGCGGCAGCCGCTCTACATTGAGCGCATAGAGCGTGAACACGTAGTGGTGCATGATCGAATCGTTCCACGGCGGGCAGGGGCCGTCGTAGCCGTAGTAGTCGCCTTCCATGTCATGGTCGCCGGCAAACCACGCGGTGTAGTCGTTGATGCCTTGGCGCATGCCGCCTTGGGCGTTCGGGCCGGGTTTGCCGCGCGGCGTGACCGCGTGCGAGTGGCTGCCTGCGGCAATCGAGTTGGTCGTCGGCGGAATGTCCACCAGCGTCCAGTGAAAGAAGTCCACGCGAAGCAGCTCGGGCGGGATTTCGCGCCCTTCCTGGTTCACGTCGTCGCCGCGCGAAGGCACGTCGACGTCGTGGCAGATCAACACGAAGGACTTGGTGCCCGCCGGTGCGTCGCTCCACGCCAGATGCGGGTTGCGGTTGGCCGAGAGCTTGACGTGATGGGCGGGGTCGATCACTGCAAACGCAAACTCGCCCGGAATCCTGCCGCCGTCGGCAAAGGAATCGCTCCACAGTTTCATGGCTGCTTCTCCTGCAACTTGGGTTTGACTTGAAGCCAGAAGGTCACCGGTCCGTCGTTGACCAGTTCGACCCACATCATCGCACCGAACTCGCCGCTCGCCACCGGTGCGTGCGCCTGCCGCGCCCGCGCGACGAAGTACGCAAAGAGCCGCGCGCCGACCTCGGGCGCCGCTGCCGGCGTGAAGCTCGGCCGGGTGCCGGAATTCGTGTCCGCAGCCAGCGTGAACTGGCTCACCAGCAGCAGGCCGCCACCCGTGTCGCGCAGCGAGAGGTTCATCTTGCCGGCAGCGTCGGCGAACACGCGGTAGACAAACAGCTTCGCCAGCAGCGCGTCGGCTTCGCGCTCGGTATCGCC
>JAJTHJ010000037.1 GCA_021298875.1 Burkholderiales bacterium
GATGCGCGGTCGCGCCGAGCGGCAGCCCCGCGGCGCGCTGCCAGCGGGCGCCGAGCGCGGCCAGCGCGCGGTCGCTCCACGCTGGGCCGATCAAGGTGATGCCAAACGGCAGCCCGTCGGCGCGCAGCGCATCGGGTACGGCGAGTGCCGCCATGTCGAGCAGGTTGACGAAATTGGTGTAGTGGCCGAGGCGGCTGTTGAGCGCGATCGGATCGGCCTGCACTTGGGCAATCGTGTAAATGGTCGGAGCGGTGGGCACCACCAGCGCATCGACCTGCGTCCACAGCGCGTCGGCGGTGCGCGCCAGCGCCGCCAGCCGGTACTGCGCGGCAAAGGCGTCGGTGGCGGAGAACTCGCGCGCGCGGCCGATCACCGCGCGCACGGTGGGATCGAGCGCCTGCGGCTGCGCGTCGAAAAACGCACGGATCGCCGCATGCCGCTCGGCCACCCAGGGACCGTCGTAGAGCAGCCGGGCGGCCTCGTGCAGCGGTGCGAAGTCGAGCGGCACCAGTTCCAGCCCCAGCGCGCGCGCCCGCTCGCAGGCCGCGGCAAAGCAGCGCGCCTGCTGCGCATCGCCGAAGAACTCCGGCGCCTGCGGCACGCCGAGCCGGCGCGGCGCGGCGAGCGGCAGCGGCGCAGGTGCGGCACGCGAGTACGGATCGGCGGCGTCGAACGCGCCGGCGACCTCGAGCACGGCCGTCGCGTCGTCCACTGTGGTGGCGAAGATCGACACGCAGTCCAGCGTGCGGCAGGCCGGCAGCACGCCGCGCGTGGAGAGCCACCCGCGCGTGGGCTTGAGTCCGACCAGATTATTGAAACCCGCCGGCACGCGGCCAGAGCCGGCGGTATCCGTTCCCAGCGCGAAACTCACCAACCCGCGCGCGACCACGCTCGCCGAACCCGAACTGGAGCCGCCGCTAACGTAGGCCGGATCGAAGCTGTTGGGCACCGCGCCATAGGGCGAGCGCGTGCCGACGAGCCCAGTGGCGAACTGATCGAGGTTGGTCTTGCCGACCAGCAGCGCACCGGCATCGAGCAGGCGCTGCACCACGGTGGCGCTCGCCTGCGGCGTAAAGGCGAAGTCGGGGCAGGCCGCGGTGGTCGGCATCCCCGCCACGTCGATGTTGTCCTTGACCGCAAACGGCACGCCGTAGAGCGGCAGGCCCTGCGGCCCGCGCGCCTGCACCGCGCGCGCCTGGGCCAGCAGATCGGCGGCCGGCGTGCGCGCGATCCACGCGACGTCGGCATCGTCGGCCGCCAGCGCCGCGATCAGCCGCTCGGCTAAAGCCACCGGCGTCAGCGCACCGCTGGCGTACTGCGCGCGCAGCAACGGCAGGGCAAGGCTGGACAGGGTGGCAGGCGGCATCGGCACACGAACTTGTATACAAGCTCGTGTGCAGCAAAAGATGTGCCACTGTAACGAGGTCTTGCCGCGGGCGCGGCAACAGTGGCCGCGGACGCAACAGAGACTGGCGTGCAGCTGGCCGGCGCCGAGTCGATGTCCTTCGCCAAGCTGCGTGCGGCTGGCGAGGCGGTCGGCTGTCTCTTCCCGAGACCGCCGCGCCACTGGCGTCGGCCTGCGGATGGGCGCCAGCCGCGCACGACGATCTCGAGGCGCTGCTCGTCGACCGCAATCTCGCGGCACCCGCCGACGCGTACCTCACGGACCGGATCGGTGCGCCCGTCGGCCAACTGCACGCGGGGCAGTTCCACCACCTGCGCGGCGAGCGGCTTGGTCTTGCAAAAACGGCGACCGACAGCCCCCTGTCGGTGCGCAGGGGTGAGCTGCTCGGGGAGGTTGTCGTCGAGTGGGCCGCGGACCGAAGCAGTCGGTCAAGCCGGCGGGAGACCGTCGTCCCGCGCGGCACTCTCAGTGCTTACTCCACGGCCGCCAAGGAGCCGTCGCGCGCCGTTCAACAAATGCACGACGAACAGGTAGCGACAGCACCGCCAACTCAACAAGCCCGAGCACACAACCGCCGGCGCAGCGAATCGCGCACCGGGCCGCACCGCGCACCACCTTACTGCGGCGTAACCACGAAAGTCACTGTGTCCGTGTAGGTGCGCGCCGGTATCGTCTCTGGCATGAACTGCGTCAGCCGGATATGGGCTTTGTAGTTGCCGGAGCCACAATTTGAACTGTTGTTGACCGTGCCTGACGTGATCGGGCGCGTGAAGCTGGTTGCCGTGGTGACATCGCCACCATAGTTGGTCGCGTTGGTCGGGTCGGTAATGCGGATCAGGTACTGCAAGCGGGTGCCGTCCCCCGCGACGACCTGGAACTGCCCCGACCCACTCCCAGTGCTGACGGTCAGGGAGACGCTGCCCGAGTAAGTATCGACGATACAAAACGCGGTCGTTACCCCAGGATTGCTGCTATCGACCTCGGCTCGGCTTGTGTTCGTCAGTGTGGGATCGGAAAGACCCAACACTTGCACGGTGCGCGGCGTCGCCGGGCCCTGAGCGGTCAGAAGAAAATTGCCCGTCGAGGACGTGCCGGAGGCCGTGCCCTGCGAAGCAGCCAAGGCGCAAGCGCTGCCCATCAGCGCAATCGCTGCAACCAGAATTCTTGCGGAATGCATAGATCCTCCCTCACCTTTACGCGCATAGAAAAGTCGAAAGCCAATTCGCAGCGTACGCCCGCAGCGATGAAAGAACAAATGACGAAAGTCATCGGCCTAGCGTGGCAGGCAAGCGTGCACCGCCGCGGCCCAAGCAGGGCGGCCCCAGGGGGCTTAATAAGTTACTTCAAGATATTGCGCCGATACCGATCGGCAGAGCACGTTGCAATCGCAAGCAAATCGTTTCGACTTTGCGCGCATAAGACTAAAGTCACATCGGTGGGCGCGTCGGCACCGAACTCGAATCCAAGGAGCGTGCTGCACGCCGACCTGCCGGCCGGCATGACCAGACGCAGTCCGTCCACCCGAACGCAAGCGAACCACTCCGGCAATCAGGCGCCGCGGAA
>JAJTHJ010000401.1 GCA_021298875.1 Burkholderiales bacterium
CCCTTGCCGTAGTAGAGCGTCACGCCCACCGCGTCGCCCTTGACCAGCACCGCGTTCATCGCACCTTCCACACTCGCCAGCAGCCGCTCCTTGGGCACCAGCGTCGGGTGCACGCGCAGCTCGATGCCCTGCTGCCGACGCTTGGCGATACCGAGCAGCTTGATCCGGTAGCCCAATTGCTCGGCGTAGCGGATGTCTTCGGCCGCGAGCTGGCCGATGCCTTCGGTGGTCGCGCCGTCGAAGTTGATCGGCACGCCGAAGGCGATCGACGCCAGCAGCGTCAACTTGTGCGCGGCGTCGATGCCCTCGATGTCGAAGGTCGGGTCGGCTTCGGCGTAGCCGAGCTTCTGCGCCTCGGCCAGCACGGTCGCAAACGGCAGGCCACGGGCGCGCATTTCCGACAGGATGAAGTTGCTGGTGCCGTTGATGATGCCGGCGATCCACTCGATCCGGTTGGCCGACAGGCCCTCGCGCAGCGCCTTGACGATCGGGATGCCCCCGGCGACCGCCGCCTCGAAGGCGACCATCACGTCGCGCTCCTGCGCGGCGGCGAAGATCTCGTTGCCGTGCACCGCCAGCAGCGCCTTGTTGGCAGTGACCACGTGCTTGCCGTGCGCAATCGCCTCCAGCACCAGCGTGCGCGCCGGCTCGTAGCCGCCGATCAGTTCGACCACGATGTCGATGTCCGGGTGGCGGACGATGTCCTGCGGGCTGGAGGTGATCGGCAGGTCGGGGCCGACGGCGGCGCGCGCTTTGGCCACGTCGCGCACGGCGACCGCGGCGATCTCGATCCCGCGCCCCGCGCGGCGCTGGATTTCATGTTGATTGCGGCGCAGCACCTCGAAGGTGCCGCGGCCCACGGTACCCAGGCCCAGCAGGCCGACTTTGATCGGTTGAATCATCGGAAGTCCAAAGTCACCGTCGTCCCGAGCGCAGCGAGGGATCTGCCTTTCCTGCCGATTGCAAAGCAGGTTCCTCGCTCCGCTCGGAACGACAACTCACACCAGTACCGGCGTGCGCTCCACCGTCCGCACCGGCATCAACCCATCCCGGCGGAACATGTCCTTGATGCCGCGCACCGCCTGCCGCGTGCGCTGCTCGTTTTCGATCAGCGCAAAGCGCACGTGATCGTCGCCGTAGTCGCCGAAACCAATCCCCGGCGACACGGCGACCTTGGCTTCGGCCAGCAGCCGCTTGGCAAACTCCAACGATCCCGCCGCCTTGTACGGCTCGGGAATCTCGGCCCAGATGTACATCGAGGCGCGGGGCACCTCGACCATCCAGCCCGCCTCGTGCAGGCCGCGCACCAGCACGTCGCGGCGCTTTTGGTATTCGCGGCGTACTTCTTCGACACACTCTTGCGGGCCTTCGAGCGCGGCGATCGACGCCACCTGGATCGGCGTGAAGGTGCCGTAGTCGTGATAACTCTTGATCCGCGCCAGCGCGGCCACGAGGTCCCTATTGCCGACCATGTAGCCGATCCGCCAGCCGGCCATGCTGTAGCTCTTGCTCATCGTGAAGAACTCGACCGCCACGTCGCGCGCGCCCGGCACCTGCATGATCGACGGCGCCTTGTATCCATCGAACACGATGTCGGCATAGGCGAGGTCGTGCACCACGTAGATGCCGTGGGTCCTGGCCAGCGCCACCACGCGGCGGAAGAACTCCAGATCGATGCACTGCGCGGTCGGGTTGCTGGGGAAGCCCAGGATCATCATCTTGGGCTTGGGCAGCGACTCGCGGATCGCCCGCTCCAGCTCGGAGAAAAAGTCCACGCCGCGCGTCATCCGCACCGAGCGGATGTCGGCGCCCGCGATGATCGCGCCGTAGATGTGGATCGGATAGCTCGGGTTGGGCACCAGCACCGTGTCGCCGCGCTCGAGTGTCGCCAACATCAAGTGCGCCAGCCCTTCCTTGGAGCCGATGGTGACGATCGCCTCGGAGTCCGGGTCGAACTCCACGCCGTAGCGGCTGGCGTACCAATTGGTGATCGCGCGCCGCAGCCGCGGAATGCCCTTGGATACCGAGTAGCCGTGGGTGCTGGGGCGGGTGGCGGCCTCCACCAGCTTGTCGACGATGTGTTTGGGCGTGGGGCTGTCCGGGTTGCCCATGCTCATGTCGATGATGTCTTCGCCGCGGCGGCGCGCGGCCATTTTCAGCTCGCCGGTGATGTTGAAGACGTAGGGCGGCAGGCGCTTGATGCGCGGGAAATCGGGCATGTGGCAAAGGCGGTCGCGGCGGGCGCGTTGTCGTGTGGATAAACCTGTGCATAATTGTGCCGGAAACAAGCCTTTCGCTCTCGGAGCCCTCTTGAAGCTGCACGCGGACGCGCCCACGGCATTGAACACCGTCACGGCCTACGGTCCCGGCTTCATCGAAATCAATCGGGTTCGCCACCAGCGCAGCGTGGTCGTGATGCCCGATGCGGCGGTCGAGCCGTTTGCCGCCGCGAGCTTCGACGGGCTGCTCCCCGAACACTTCGACGCGCTGGCCGACCTGCGGCCTGAAGTAGTGTTGCTCGGCACCGGCAGCCGCCAGCGCTTCCCGCACCCGAGGCTCACGCGCATGCTTGCGCAGGCGCGCATCGGAGTGGAGGCAATGGACACCCAGGCGGCCGGCCGCACCTACAACATCCTGATGGCCGAAGGCCGCCGGGTGCTCGCGATCTTTCTGTTCGACTCGTAAGGACCTCCATGCCCGTTGCACTCGACAAGAAAGTCCCCGACTTCGCCGCTGCGGCGACCGGCGGCGAGGTGAAGCTCTCCGCGCTGAAAGGCAAGACCGTCGTGTTGTACTTCTACCCGAAGGACAACACGCCCGGCTGCACTACCGAAGGCAGCGACTTCGCCGCCGCGTACGCGAAGTTCAAGAAAGCAGGCGCGGTCGTCTACGGCATCTCGCGCGACAGCTTGAAGTCGCACGAGGGCTTCAAGACCAAGATGGGGTTTCCGTTCGAGCTGATCTCCGACCCCGAGGAGAAGCTGTGCGCGCTGTTCGATGTGATGAAGATGAAGAACATGTACGGCAAACAGGTGCGCGGCGTGGAGCGCAGCACCTTCGTGATCGACAGCAGCGGCAAACTCGCGCGCGAATGGCGCGGTGTGAAGGTGCCGGGGCATGTCGATGAGGTGCTGGCCTTCGTCCAAAGCCTCGCCTGACGCACCCGAGTCGTTTCCGATATCCATCGCCGAGCTTCGATTGCTGCGGTCTTCCCTCACCCCAACCCCTCTCCCGGTGGGAGAAGGGCCTTACCAACCCTCTCCCACCGGGAGAGGGTGGCCGCGAAGCGGCCGGGTGAGGGAAGGCTGCGGCAATCGGAGTTGTGCATTCGACTTCCGCCGCTCTCGCTAACCCCGCTCCCTCGATGCCACTACCCAAGCCCCCCACCAAGCCCGCCACCCTCCTCGTCGCCCTGCCCCCCGCGGCCAAGCCCCCCAAGCCTGTCGTTGCCGAGCCCGTCGCCCGTGCGCCGCTGCCGCCCGTCGCACCGCCCACGCCGGCCACCCGACTGGCGCTGGTGGAGAGCAAACCCAGAAACGGCCGCAAACCGCGCCCCGCCACCGGGCCGCGCAAGCTCTTCGTGCTCGACACCAACGTGCTGATGCACGATCCGACGAGCCTCTTCCGCTTCGAGGAGCACGACATCTTCCTGCCGATGGTGACGCTGGAAGAACTCGACAATCACAAAAAGGGCATGTCGGAAGTCGCGCGCAACGCGCGCCAGGTCAGCCGCTCGCTCGATGCGCTGGTGGCCGCGTGCAAGACGCCGATCGAGGACGGCATCCCGCTCGCCGGCCAAGGCCACGTCGATGCGCGCGGGCGGCTGTTCTTCCAGACGCAGGCGGCGGCTGGGCCGTTACCCGCCACCCTGCCCGCCGGTAAAGCCGACAACCAGATCCTGGGCGTCGTGCGCGCGCTGCAAGACATCCACCCTGGGCGCGAGGTGGTGCTGGTGTCCAAGGACATCAACATGCGCGTCAAGGCGCGCGCGCTGTCGCTGCCGGCGGAGGACTACTTCAACGACAAGGTGCTGGAGGACACCGACATCCTCTACACCGGCACGCTGCGATTGCCGGCCAACTTCTGGGACAAGCACGGCAAGTGCATGGAATCCTGGCAGCAGGGCGGCTACACCTTCTACCGGGTCAGCGGCCCGCTGGTGGCCGACTGGCTGGTCAACCAGTTCGTCTATCTGGACGAAGGCACGCCGTTTTGCGCGCAGGTCAAGGAGATCCGCGGCAAGACCGCGGTGCTGCGCGTGCTGCGCGATTACACCCACGGCAAGAACGCGGTGTGGGGCGTGACCGCGCGCAACCGCGAGCAGAGCTTTGCGCTCAACCTGCTGATGGACCCGGACTGCGACTTCGTCACGCTGATCGGCCAGGCCGGCACCGGCAAGACGCTGATGACGCTCGCCGCGGGGCTGGCACAGACGCTGGATGCGCGCCGCTACAGCGAGATCATCGTCACCCGTGCCACCGTGCCGGTGGGCGAGGACATCGGCTTCCTGCCCGGCACCGAAGAAGAAAAAATGGCGCCGTGGATGGGTGCGCTGGAAGACAACCTGGAGGTGCTGAACAAGTCCGGCGACGGCGGTGGCGGCGACTGGAACCGCCAAGCCGCCAACGACCTGATCCGCAGCCGCATCCGCATCAAGTCGATGAACTTCATGCGTGGCCGCACCTTCATGGTCAAGTTCCTGATCGTCGACGAAGCGCAGAACCTCACACCCAAGCAGATGAAGACGCTGGTGACGCGTGCCGGCCCCGGCACCAAAGTCGTCTGCTTGGGCAACATCGCGCAGATCGACACGCCGTATCTGACCGAAGGCAGTTCGGGCATCACCTACGTGGTCGATCGCTTCAAGGGCTGGCCGCACTCGGGCCACGTGACCCTGCAACGGGGCGAGCGCTCGCGGCTCGCGGATCACGCGGCGGACGTGCTGTAAACGCACAAACGGCCGCTTGCGCGGCCGTTATCGATCTGGCGGAGAGGGTGGGATTTCGAACCCACTGGCGGCGCGGCCAGTCAGATCAAGGGCTTGCGGAGGTCACCGCGACGGTGGTGTCGCAGTGTCGCGCCTCGAGGGCGCTATGTCAAGCAAGAGATTCCGGCGCGGCATTCACGTGTAACCAACCCACCGGCTCCCCAAAGCCGAATCGGCCATCGCCGATCACGTGAACGCCGCAGCGGAATCACTCGCCTGCCGGCCCGTCTGCCGGCACCTGCGCCGGGCGCTGGGGCCAGACCAGCAGGTTACCGGCCCGAAGATCAAACGTGTTGCCGTTTCGGTAGTGCACGCGTTCCCAAGGAAGCGCCCCGGCCAGGATGCGGGCAGGCCGGGTCGGCTTCCCGCTGTGATAGAGCACGGGCACCCGGATGAACGCGGTGCCGCGGCTTCCGCCGTAGCGACCACTGCCATACCTCGCGCCAGGGAACTCCCGAGCAAGCCGGACGGCCCCGTCGATCTCGAGTACCATGAGATCCTGGAAGATGCGAAGGGCCGCGAGGCCCAGGGCCTCATCGATGACCGCTTCGTTCATCGTCGGCCCGTAGTGGCCGGATGCGCTGGCTACCCAGAGGCCCCGACGGGTTCGCCGGTAGCCACGCTTGGCGAGTTCCAGCGCGGAGAGCGCCTCGACGGTCATGACGCGGTGCGCCGGCGCAGCGGATGGGCTTCGGTGACCCAAAATCCGCTGCGGCTCACACTCATGCCGCGAGCGGTCATCTCAGATGTGTCGAGGCAACGCCGTGGGTACGGCGTGCCCTTGCGCTCGGCGACCCGATGCTTGTCAAAGGCAGCTACCGAGTTGAAAAGCGCCGAGCAGGTCGGGCACTGATTGCGATCAGTGCGGAGCGGCGGGCGTCGGGTCTTCTCTGACATTCAGGTCAGTCCTCACAAGACGCCGATCTCGATCATGCGTTGCCGCCAGGCTACGAGCGACTCGGCTACCGCGCGAACTTGTGCCTCCGATCGGCCCGATTCCGCGGCCAGCTCGGCCACCAGGCCGGGGTCTACCTCGCCGGCGGCGTCCCACGCGTCGTAAACGCGATCCGCTGCCGATTGCAGGAACTCCTGGCTCAAGTCGCTCCCGACAGGCCTGTCGGCTTCGGTGGCCTCCGCGTGTACCTCGGCGGGTTCAGGATCGCCCAGGTGGCGCACACGCTCCAGATACGCAGGCGCTGCCTGGTCTCCAGCGGTGGCCGCGGGGGTCGCCGGGATCGCGGTGGCCGGCGCTGCCCGGCCATCGGCCAGAGCGGCCATTTGCGCCCAGTACTCAGGTGTATCTTGAACGCGGCCCGAGGGGGCTACGTGAACCTGCACTGGCTTGCGCTCAGGCACAGCGGCCCCGCCGCCGACCTCGGCCATCTTGGCCCAATGGGCTTCGGTGCTTCGTGCGTCCGCGGGCAGGTTGAGATCTGCGCGGTGATGGCTCCCACCTTGCATCATTCAGCACCCCCACCGTCAATGATCCGCTGCCTCAGAGAGTGCGCAAGCGCCGCGACAGTCCCATAAAGGTGCTGGTACGTCCAGTGGATATGCGTTGGTTCAACGGCTGCAACAGTCGCGTTGACGGGCGTGCCCAGGGTCGGTATTCCCGCAGGGACGGGCATATCTCGCCAAGCGCCGCCGCCGCGGGCTAGAGTGCCCGCGACGACGTAACTATCGAACGCAGCCACAAGCTGCTGGAGCGCCGCACCGTAGCGGCGCAGCGCATCGGCCTCAAGCTTCGAGGCCTCAGCAGTGACAACCGCATCGAGCGCGGCCCTGGCTGCCGCCAGGTCGGCTTCTGCCTGAGCGTGCTGGTCTGCCACTGCCCGCATGGTCGATGCGGCTTCCAGCGCCGCCTGCTCCTGGTCGGCAGCGCTGCGACGCTCGTGCTCCAGCACTTCTGCTAGGGCCAAAGCCTCGCGACCACCGGTCACCGCATCACGCGCCGCAGCTTGTGCCAGAAGGGCGCGTGCCTCTTCTGCCGAGCGGATTTGCGGGACTGCGGCGACCGCCGTGTTCTGCGCAGCACTTAGGAGCGCCTGAGACTCGCTGGCCCTGCCGGCGCAGGCTGCGACATGTGCCGCGGCCAACGCCGCCGGCGACTTCTTGTTCGCTTTGGCGGTCATTCGGC
>JAJTHJ010000157.1 GCA_021298875.1 Burkholderiales bacterium
ATGCTGCCGTTTTCGCTTTTCATGCTGGCCACGCGGCGCGCGCAATTCGTCGCCTTTCTGCGTGCGAACGCGCTGCGCGGGCTGGCGGGCGGGGCGTTGTCGGCCGGCGCCTACGCGATCTCGGTGTGGGCGATGACGCGCGCGCCGGTCGCGCTGGTGGCCTCACTGCGCGAAACGTCCGTGCTGTTCGCCACGCTGCTCGGCGCGCGCCTGCTGCGCGAGCGGCTCACCGCGCGCCGCTGGGCCGGCGTGGCGGCGGTGGTGGCAGGGGTGATCGCGCTTAAGGCGGGTTAACCGGGCCGACGCAATACCGCCTGCAAGCGGACGCCGGTTTCGCGCGCCGCCGCCAACAGACTCGCCCAGTCGTCGGGCGGATTGCCGCCGGCAAGCATCTTCCCGAACACCTTGTAGGCGTCGTCGGCACTCTCGTAGGCGCGCTTGGTTTCGGCATCGTTGACCCAGGCCAACACGATCGTCTTGCTCGTCGCGTGGTAGCGGAAGAACAGCCGGTACTGCCGAAAAACTTGGCGCGGAACCAGTGCCGATGCTGCACGCCCAGCGTCTGGCCCAGCCGGTACTCGGCGCGCGTCGGGTCTTGCGGGATGACGTCGAACGCGAGCTTGACAATCGCCGCCAGCCGCTTGGTGGCGTTCTTGCTCGTGTATCCGCGCGGGTCTTTGCGGCGCAACGCCTCGACCTGCCGGGTCAGCTTTTCGACCTGGGCGAGAAACAGCGGATGCGCAAAAATCGTCCACCCGTGCACGACGAGCGGCGCACCCGCCGCCGCAGGCGCCGCGCGGCTCATTCGTCCTGCGGGGCGAGCGGCGCGTCGAGATCGATCTTCGCCCGCCCCGTCAGCGCGCGCAGCCGCTCGACCCAGGCTTTGTCGAGCGCCTTGAGTGCACGCGGGCGGCGCGCGATGTCCCGCGCGAGAAAGTCGAGAAAGGCACCGAGCGCCGGGTCGTCGCCCGCGGCATCGCCAGCGCGTTGCAGCACCACTTCGCCGCCGGGACGAATGCTGTAGCGGATCTTGTCGCGCTTGCGCAGCCGCAGCGCGCGGCGCACCGATTGCGGCACGGTCGTCTGGTAGCGGTCGGTCAGGGTCGATTCGGCTTCAAGGGCGGCGGGCATGACGGCGGAGTGATCGGTGAGACGACCCCATGGTAATGCAATTGCCTTGCCCCCTCAATGCGGGCCGACGCCACCAAGGTGCTATGTTCGTCCCGACCTCGCGCACGAACAGCACAGAACGGGGAGACTCTTGAGCACCACCGCCGCGCCGCACTTGCCGCCCCGCTTGCTGCCGTTAAGCGGGCTGGACGCGCTGTTCCTGCATCTGGAAACGGCCGAGATGCCGATGCACGTCGGCAGCCTCAGTCTGCTCGAGCCGCCCGCGGGTTACACGGGCGGCTTTGTCGAAGACGTGCGCCGACACATGGCTGCGCGGCTGCATCTGGCGCCGGCCTTTACGCGCAAGCTGGCCGAGATGCCGCTGGGCCTCGCCAACCCGGTGTGGATCAACGTGCCGGACGTGAACGTCGTCCACCACATCCACCACGTGCAACTGCCGCGCCCCGGCACGCTGGCGCAACTGGAAGCCTGCGTCGCGCGCCTGCACGGGCAACTACTCGACCGTAACCGGCCGCTGTGGGCGCTGTACATCATCGAGAGCCTGAAGAGCGGCGCGATCGGCTACTACGCCAAGGTGCACCACGCGGCGATCGACGGCGCGGCGGGCATCGCGCTCGCCAAGGCGATGCTCGACATCACGCCGCAGCCGCGCGAGGTGCCGCCGCCGCCAGCCGCTGCGGGCACGGCCGCTGCGCCGGCGGCGACCGATCTGCTCGGCGCCGCCGCGCGCACCACCTGGAACCAGTTGCGCAAGGCTGCGGCGCTCTTGCCCACCGCGGCCAAGACCGGCTCGCAGGCCTTGGCGCAGGGCGTGGGGCAACTGCTCTTCGGCGCCGCTGCCACGGCCAAGGGAACGTTTGCGCTCGGCCCGCGCACGGCGTTAAACGGCGCCATCACCGCGCGGCGCGCCTACGGCACGCTGTCGCTGCCGCTGCCGCAGTTCAAGGCCACGGCCGCGGCGCTGGAGGTGACCTTGAACGACCTGGTGCTCGCGGTCTGCGCCGGCGCGCTGCGCGCGTGGCTGGCGCAGCACGGCGGCGTGCCGCGCACCACGCTCTATGCGGGCGTGCCGTTCTCGCTGCGCGCGGCGGGCGATGCGCGCAGCGACAACCAAGTGTCGATGATGCGCGCGCAACTGGCCACACAGATCGCCGACCCCGCGCGGCGGCTGGCGGCGATCCATGCGTCGATGGCGATGGGCAAGCAACTGACCGGCAGCCTGCGCGCACTGGTGCCGACCGACTACCCGTCGCTCGGCGCCCCCTGGCTGCTCGCCGGGCTGACCGCACTGGTGGGCCGTACGCCGCTGGCCGCGCATATCCCGCTGCTGGCGAATGTGGCGATCTCCAACGTGACTGGGCCGCCGGTGCCGCTGTACTTGGCCGGTGCCAGGATGACCCACTACTGGCCGGCCTCGATCGTCGTGCACGGCGTGGGGCTGAACATCACCGTGCAGAGCTATTGCGACTGGCTGGAAGTGGGCCTGACCGCCTGCCGCGACAGCGTGCCCGATCTGCCGAAGTTCAAGGGCATGTTGAAGGCGGCGTTTGCGGAGTACGTGGCGCTGGCGAAGAAGAAGGCGAAACCCACGGCCAAGCCTCGCAAGCGCGTAGCGCGCGCCAAGGCGCGAGCGCCACGATGAACACCTCCGGCGAGGCTCACACCGCCCGCTGCGCCTGCGGCGCCTGCACGATCACGGTGACCGCGCCGCCGCAGTTGCATGGCGTGTGCCACTGCGACCACTGCAAGCAGCGCACGGGCAGCGCGTTCGGCATCTCGATGTACTTCAAACGCAGCGACGTGGCGGCCATCGAGGGCGACACCAAGGTCTACGCCTTTCACCACGAGCGGCAGAACCACGACCAGGAGCGGCATTTCTGCGCACGCTGTGGAACGACGCTGTACTGGACCCTGTCCGTGCTGCCGGATCGGATCGGCATCGCCGGCGGCTGCTTCGACGGCGCTCCATTCGGCGAACCGAACATGTCCGTCACGCACGGCAAGAAGTTCGGCTGGGTCGGGTTACCGGACGCTTGGCGCGTGGCGATGGACTAAGGCGGGCGATGCGGATCGTCGATATCCAGATCGTCGCCGCGCCGACGCCGGCCGACGCGCCCACGCAGCGAATGGCGCGCTCCTGCTCCAGCACCGTGCGCATCCGCGCGGCGCAACCGTCCGAGGCTGAAGCGTTGACCGAACTCGCCTTGGCGGCAAAGGCCGCGTGGGGCTACGACCATGCGCAGCTCGCCGCCTGGCGCCCGCTGCTTGCCGTCACGGCGCAGCAGTTGGCGGAACAGCCGGCCTACGTGGCCGAAGACCGTGGCGAGCGGCTCGGCTTCTACACGCTGCGCCATGCCGACGCGCGCTGGGAACTCGACAACCTGTGGGTCGCCCCGGCGTGGATGCAACGCGGCGTCGGCCGCCTGCTGCTCGCGCACGCAGTACGCGTGGCAAGCAGCCGCGGCGCGACCGAACGACACATCGACGCCGACCCGAACGCCGAGCCGTTCTACCTGCGCTGCGGGGCCGAGCGGCGCGACGCGGCGGCCGCGCCGATCGCCGGCCAACCCGCGCGCGTGCGGCCGCAACTCGTCCTCGATCTGCGTGCCAACGCTGCGCAGTCGGCCGCCGGCGACGACAGCCACGTAGCCCGGATGAAGCGAAGCGAAATCCGGGGCGAGCGCACGCTGAGGCCATTGGCGCCGGACCGAAGCGCCGCCCCGGATTCCGTCGCTGCGCTCCTGCATCCAGGCTACGAAGGCTGAACCGCCCTTTCCTCCCAGCAATGAAAGCTACACCCCAACGCTCTAATGCCGCCGCGCGCCGCAAGACCAAAGCGCCGCCCGCCCCCTACTACAGCGAGGTCCGCGACGACCCGCCGGCCGATCCCAATCCCTTCGACCCCGACAGCGTGCAGGCGCCGTCGTGGCTGCTGATGTCGCTGGAGTGGCGTGCCTACTTCGAGTTCGGCGCCACGGTCGCCTCCCTGCCCTGGCTGCAAAAGGCGCCGCAGGGCGACGGCCATCCGGTGCTGGTGTTCCCCGGCTTGGCGGCGGGCGATCTGACCACTGCGGCGATGCGCGCGTACCTGGCCAAGCGCGGCTATGCCGTCTACGGCTGGGAGCAGGGGTTGAACCTCGGGCCGCGCCCCGGCGTGGTCGAAGGCAATCTGCGCCGCGTGCGCGCGCTCGCGGACAAGCACGGCCGCACGGTGAGCCTGGTTGGCTGGAGCCTGGGCGGCATCTATGCGCGCGAGATCGCCAAGGAGATTCCGGAAGTCGTGCGCAGCGTGGTCACGCTGGGCACCCCGTTTACCGGCCACCCGCGCGCGACCAATGCCTGGCGGCTGTACGAACTGACCGCCGGTCACAAGCCGCACCACCATCCGCGCCACGAGCGATTGCACATCCCGCCGCCGCGGCCGACCACATCGATCTACAGCAAGACCGACGGCGTGGTGGCCTGGCAATGCAGCATCAACGCCCCGCACCCGCACACCGAGAACATCGAGGTCTACGCGAGCCACCTCGGGCTCGGCATGAACCCCGCGGCGCTGTACGCGATTGCCGACCGGCTGGCGCAGCGCGAAGGGGCTTGGCACCGGTTCCACCGGCAGGGGTGGCGGGCGATGGTGTATCCGGAGGTGTCTTGAGCCGCGCGGCCGCCAACGGCATCGAACTCGAGTACGACCTGCAAGGCCCGGCGCGCGGGCCGGTGGTGGTGCTGATCATGGGGCTGGGTATGCAGCTCGTGTCCTGGCCGCAGGCGCTGGTCGATCTGCTGGTCGCGCGCGGTTTGCGCGTGCTGCGCTTCGACAATCGCGATGCGGGCCTTTCCACGCAGATGGCTGCGTACCCGCCGCCGCGACTGAGCCAGGCCTTTATGCGCGCGGCGTTCAATTTGCCGATCGCCGCACCCTACCGGCTGGAAGACATGGCCGGCGACACCGCGGCGCTGCTCGACGCGCTCGGCATCGGGCGCGCGCACATCGTCGGCGCCTCGATGGGAGGGATGATTGCGCAGACGATGGCGGCGCGGCACCGCGAGCGCTCCGTGACGCTCACCTCGATCATGTCCACCAGCGGCGCGCGCGGGCTGCCGCCGCCGCGGATCGAAGCCTTCCTCGCGCTGACGCGGCGACCGTCGAAAGCCGCCTCGCTCGACAAGCTGGTCGCGCACTACGTGCATCTGTTCCAAGTGATCGGCAGCCCCGGCTACCCCACGCCCGAGGACGAACTGCGCGCGCGCATGCGCACCGTGCTCGCGCGCGCGTACCGGCCCGACGGCACCGCGCGCCAGATGCTGGCGATCCTCGCTTCCGGCAGCCGCTCCTACGAGTTGACGACCATCACCGCACCCACGCTGGTGATCCACGGCAAGTCCGACCCGCTGATCCCGTCCGCCTGCGGCGTCGACGTGGCGAACAAAGTGCCCGGCGCGCGGCTGGAGTTGATCGACGGCATGGGCCACGATCTGCCGGCGGCGCTGCTGCCGCGGTTGGCGGAGCTGATCGAGGCGCACTGCCGAAGCGCTTCGTGAGTCGTTCTTCGTTGCAGACGCCTGCGTCCGCGCTACAGGCGCTGGTCGCGGAACGCGAAACGGGCGGACAAGCGCGCGGCAAGGCGCTTCAGTACAGCGTATCTCGCTGCCGCTGCGGTAGCTCGCGGTCGTAGGCTGCGCCGCCAAGCTCGCCGCCACTGATCGCCGCGAGCATGGCGCCGGCGGTCGGCACGTCGCTCTGCGCACGGTCCGGAGCCGGCGCCCATAGCTGCGCCCGCTGGATCGCCCGAGCACATTGGAAGAACACGGTTTCCACGGCAATTGTCACCACGCACTGCGGCGGCTTGCCCTGCACGGCAAAGCGCGCGAGCAGCGTCGGCTCGACACTGATGCGTGCGCGGCCGTTGACGCGCAAGGTCTCACCCACGCCAGGGATCATGAAGAGCAGCGCCACGCGCGGGTCGGCGACGATGTTGCGCAGACTGTCGATGCGGTTGTTGCCGCGCCGCTCGGGCAGCAGCAGCGTGTGCTCGTTCTCCACCACGACAAAACCCGGCGCGTCGCCGCGCGGCGAGGCATCCAAGCCGTCCGGGCCGCAGGTGGCGAGTACCGAGAAGGGCGCGGCCTCGATCCAGCGCCGATACACCGGCGAGATGAACGGCACCTCCTTGCGGAGCGAGGCTACGTTGATCGGGCCGTAGAGCGCAGCCAGCTCTCCTTCGGTTTCGATCGAGTCGCCTCGCGCCATCGGTAGCTACGCCGCCCGCGCCAGCGCCGGCGACACTTGCCGGATGCCCATCTCGCGCATTACCTCCGCCACTGCCGCCACCACGTTGCGCATCTCGTTGGCGTCGATGGCGCCGATGCAGCCGACGCGGAAAGTTTCCGCCGTCGTGAGCTTGCCCGGGTACAGGATGTAGCCGCGGTCGCGCACCTTGGTGTAGAAAGTCTTGAAGTCGTAGGCAGGGTCGGCCGGCGCGTGAAAGGTGACGATGATCGGCGCCTGCACTTCGGGCGCGAGATACGCGCGAAAACCCAGCGCCTGCATGCCGGCCACCAGTGTCTCGGTGTTGGTGCGGTAGCGCGCCAGCCGCGCCGGCTGGCCGCCTTCGGCCAGGTATTGATCGACCGCGGCGCGCAGCGCGGCCACCACGTGGGTGGGCGGCGTGTAGCGCCACTGCGTGGTCTTTTCCATGTAGACGTACTGGTCGTGCAGATCCATCGCCAGCGAGTGCGCGTTGCCGGCGCTGGCCTCAAGCACGCTCTTGCGCAGCAGCACGAAGCCCATGCCCGGCACACCTTCGAGGCACTTGCCGCTGGCGGCGACGAGCGCGTCGAAGGGCACCGTGCGCACGTCGATCGGCAGCGCGGCGAAGGAACTCATCGCATCGACGATCAGCCCGCGGCCCATGCGGGCGCAGACCTGCGCGATGCCCGCAAGATCGTTAAGCAGGCCCGCACCGGTTTCGCAATGCACCTGCGCGACGTGCGTGATCGCGGGGTCGGCGGCGAGCGCGGCCTCGACGATCTTTGCGCTGGCGGGCCGATCTTCCGGCACCGGCAGATCGACGACGGCCCGGCCCAGGTACTTGCAGATCTTGACGATCCGCGCGCAGTAGGCGCCGTTGTTGGGCACGAGCACCTTGCCCGTGCGCAGCACCACTGTGCCGATGGCCGCTTCGACCGAAAACGTGCCGCTGCCCTGCAAGGGCACGCAGGCGTATTCGTCGCCGCCGCCAACGATCGCCACCAGATCGCGCCGCAAACTGGCGGTGACCTGGTTGAACGCAGCGTCCCACGAGCCCCAATCGCGCAGCATCGCCTGCTTGGTCGCAAGCGACGTGGTGAGCGGGCCGGGGGTGAGCAGTACGGGGTCGTTGCCGACGATCATGATCTTCTCCCTCTTCAACGTGCGCGATAGTAGAACGACGATTCAGCCTGCCGGTGCGTCCTGATCGAGCAGCGCCGCACGCGGCACCACGGTCGCCGCGGCAAGCAGTGCACCCGGCGCGACGACGGCGTTGGCACCGATCCGGGCGCCGTCGCCGATCAGCGCGCCGAACTTGTCCACGCCGGTCGCAACCCGCTGGTCGCCGATGCGTACGCAAATCCGCTTGTCGGCGCGCTCGTTGCGATAGTTGCAGACGATGGCGCCGGCTTCGAGGTTGACGCCGCGGCCGAGGATCGAGTCGCCGACGAAGTTGAAATGCGCAAGCTTGCTGCCGGCGAAGACGAAAGAGGACTTCAACTCCGCACCCGGCCCGACGATGCAGTTGGCGTCGAGCCAACAGCCGCCGCGCAGATAGGCGCCCGCCGCGACGAAGCACCTTGGCCCGACGATCAGCGGGCCTTTGAGTACCGCGCCAGGCTCGACGGTGGCGGTGCGGTGGATGGCGATCTCGTCCGTGACGACGAACGCATCGTGCTCCAACCCGGCCAGCAGCGTCCGCACCAGCGCCGCCGATTGCGCCGTCAGTTGCCAGGGCGCCTGCCCCCGCCACTGCGCCGGCAGCCAGGTGGCAAAGCCGGCGACGTAGCGGTCGATGTCGAAAGCGATCGACATGCCCGGATCAGCGCCGCCACCAAGCCTGCGTGCGGCGGATCAGCCACGCCTCGAGGACGAAAGCCAGCGCAGTGACCACCGCCGAGGTGGCGACGATCAAGGTCGCCATCGCCGCCGCCGAGCCGACGTTGCCGGCTTCGTCCAGTTGCACGATGGAAATCGAGGCCAGCGTGGTCATGGGCGAGTACAGGAACACGACTGCCGAGATGGTCGTCATCGCGTTGACGAAGTAGTAGCGGCCGATGTCGAGGATCGACGGCAGGCACACCGGCACCGTCACGCGCCAGAAGGTCTTGTAGAACGGCACCCGCAGCGAGGCGGATACCGATTCGAATTCGTTGTCCAGTTGCTTCAGCGCCGTGACCGCGGTCAGGTGGCTGCTGCTGTAGAAATGAACGACGGTGGAGAGCACCAGGATCGTCATCGTGCCGTACAGCAGGTTGAGCGGATTGGCCGGCGCGTTGAAGAACAGGATGTAGCCGATGCCCAGCACAAGTCCCGGTACCGCCATCGGCAGCATCGCCAGCAGTTGCAGCGGGCCGCGCAGCCAGCCAAAGCCGCGCGAGCGGTCCAGCCCGGTCTTTTCCATCCAATAGGCGCCGGCAAAGGTGACCGCGGTGCCGGCGACCGCGCAGCAGGCGGCCATCACCAGGCTGTTGCGCCAGGCTTGCTCGACCCCGGCTTCCTCGAAGCCGAAGGTGTAGTGGTTCAGCGTGAAGGACAGGTTGTACGGCCAGATCTTCACGAAGGAGCCGAACACCGCCATGCCGATCACCAGCAGCAGCGCAGCGGAAAGCAGGATCACGTAGGCAAGCAGCAGCGCGTCGCGCAACCGCTCGGGCTTGGGCGCGTAGGGCACGCTGCGCGCGGTGAGCAGCGCGCTTTGCTTACGGCGCACGATGGTGTCGATCGCGAACGCCGCCACCGCCGGCAGCAGCAGCGCCAACCCGACCACGGCGCCGAGCGAGAAGTTCTGCTGGCCGATCACCTGCTTGTAGATGTCGATCGCCAGCACCGAGGTATTGCCGCCGATCACCTTGGGCACGCCGAATTCGGACACCGCCATCGTGAACACGACCAGTGCAGCGGAGATCAACCCGTAACGCGCGCCAGGCAGCGTGATCGTCCAGAACTTGCGCCAACCCGGCGTGGCAAGCGCATCGGCGGCCTCGTACAGGCGCGCGTCGGACAAAGCGAGTCCGGCCAGCAGGATCATCACCGCGTGCGGGAAGGAGGCGAAGCTCATCGATAGCACCATGCCCGGCATGCCATAGACGGTAGACACGCCGAACCAGCCGAGCACGAACTTGAGCCACCCCTGATTGCCGAACAGATAAATGAACGACAGCGCCGCCAGCATCGACGGCGCCAGGATCGGCAGCAGCGCGATGCCGCGCCACAGGCCCTTGAGCGGGATGCAGGAGCGCTGGATCGCGTAGGCGAACAGGAAGGCCAGTGGCACGGTGATCGCGGTGGTCAGCCCCGCGAAGACGAGCGTGTTGGTGGCCGAGCGGGCAAAGGCCGGCGTGGCGAAGTAGGCGGTGAAGTTGGCGAGTCCGACGAAGACGCCGGCACGGTCTTCCAGGCTGCGGATGAAGAGTGTGGCCAGCGGAGCGGCGAGGAAAACCAGCAGCGCGACCGCTAGCAAGATGACGCCGCCGCGGGCGGCGATAGCTTCGGTCGCGAGTTGGAGCGACAGGCGGGGGCGCGGAACGCGCAGGACGGCGCTCATGGTAGGCGGCAGGTGCCGAGGGCGGCGATCCGACTCCGGGCCAACGGTCTTCCCTCACCCTAGGTCCCTCTCCCGGAGGACGAGGGATGACAAGCCTCTCTCCCCCCGGGAGAGGGGTGGGGGCGAGGGAAGAACGCCGCCACGCAGTTCATCAGCCCACGACGCTCAAGCGGCATATCAGGATGACAAAGCGAAAACCCGCACCCGCTCCCCGCGCAGCGCAAAGGGCAGCATGGCGCCTTCGCGCACGCCGAGTTCGAGCGCCTGATTCAGCGAGTAGTAGACCAACATCCGCTGACCGTCGAAGCCGTCTACCTCCACCTGCGCCAGACAGTAGGTGCCGAGAAAATCCAGTGTCTTGACCGTGCCGCGCAGCGCATTGGGCATCTGCTCGACCGGGCCGGTGTCGGCCAGCACGCGGTCTTCGGGGCGCAGGTAGAGGCGCACCTTTTGCCCGGCGGCCACGCCGTTCGCGCCGGTGGCGATCTGCACGCGGCCCACGCGGTAGCGGCCGTCGCCCAGGCTTTCGGCCGCCAACACGTTGACCTTGCCGAGAAAGTCCGCGACGAAGGGCGTGGCGGGCCGCTCGTACACATCGAGCGGCGTGCCAACCTGCTCGATCACACCGTGGTTCATCACCACCACGCGGTCGGCCATCGACAGCGCTTCTTCCTGATCGTGCGTGACGAGGATGGTGGTCACGCCCAGGCGCCGCTGCAACTGGCGGATTTCGCCCCGCAGCCGCTCGCGCTCCTTGGCGTCCAGCGCGGACAGCGGCTCGTCGAGCAGCAGCAAACTGGGCGCGGTGGCGAGCGCGCGCGCCAGCGCGATGCGCTGCTGCTGGCCGCCGGACATCTGCGCCGGATACTTCTTGCCGGAGTCGGGCAGGCCGACCAGCGTTAACAGTTCCGCCACCCGCGCGTCGATCGCAGCGCGACCGGCGCGACGGTTGACGAGGCCATAGGCGACGTTGTCGCGGATGGTCAGATTGGGAAAGAGCGCGTAGGACTGGAACACGATGCCGTAGTCGCGCGCCGCCGGCGGCAGTTGCGACACGTCGCGCCCGTTTTGGACGATGCGGCCGCTGGTCTGCTGCTCCAGGCCGGCGATGATCCGCAGCAGCGTCGTCTTGCCGCAGCCGGAGGGCCCGAGAAAGCAGACGAACTCGCCGCTG
>JAJTHJ010000339.1 GCA_021298875.1 Burkholderiales bacterium
CATCCGCGAGGTGCTCGCCCGCGTCAAGCAGGCTGACGACAGTGGCAAGCGCCGGGGTGGCATCGTCTGGCACACGCAGGGCTCGGGTAAATCACTGACCATGGTGATTCTGGCCCGCGCGCTGGCGCTGGAGCCCGCCATCCGCAATCCGCGCATCGTGCTGGTGACCGACCGGGTGGATCTGGACAAGCAGCTGGGCAACACCTTCGCCGCCTGCGGCCTCTCGCCAGACCGCGCCGAGAGCGGCCGGCATCTGGTGGAACTGGTGTCCGACGGCAAGGCGCACATCGTCACCACGCTGGTGCACAAGTTCGACAAGGCGCTGGCCTACAAGAAGTTCAGCGATGCCTCGGCCGACAGCTTCGTGCTGGTGGACGAAACCCAGCGCACTCAGTTGGGCGGCTACTCGGCGCGCATGCGGCAGATGTTCCCGAACGCCTGCTACATCGGCTTCACTGGCACGCCGCTCTTGAGTCGCGAGAAGAGCGATGTGGCCAGGTTCGGCGGCGTGATCCACACCTACGCCATCGATCAGGCGGTGGCGGACGGCGCCATCGTGCCGCTTCTGTACGAAGGCCGCATGGTGGAACTGGAGCAGAACCAGGGGGCCATTGACGTGTGGTTCGACCGTCACACGCAGGGGCTCACCGACCCGCAGAAGGTGGATCTGAAGCGGAAGTTCGCGCGGGCCGAGATGCTGAACAAGGCCGAGCAGGTCATCTACATGCGCGCCTTCGACATCAGCGAGCACTACCGCCAGAACTGGCAGGGCACCGGCTTCAAGGCCCAGTTGGTGGCACCGAACAAGGCGGCGGCTCTGCGCTACAAGGCATTTCTGGATGAGCTGGGCGCGGTCACCAGCGACGTGATCATCTCGCCGCCGGATCAACGCGAGGGCTTCGACGAGATCGACGCCGAGGAGTCCACCGATACCGTGGTCGCGTTCTGGCAGCGCATGATGAAGCGCTACGGCTCCGAAGAGGACTACGTCAAGCAGATCGTCAACGCATTCAAGTTCGGCGATGAGCCGGAAATCCTGATCGTGGTGGACAAGCTGCTGACCGGCTTCGACGCGCCGCGCAACACGGTGCTGTATCTCACCCGGCGGCTCAAGGACCATTCCCTGCTGCAGGCTATCGCGCGGGTGAACCGCCTGTACGAAGACGACAGCGGCGGTCGGACCAAGGACTTCGGCTACATCATCGACTACGCGGGCGTGCTGGGCGACCTCGATCAGGCTCTGTCGACCTACAGCGCGCTGGAAGGCTTCGATGACGCAGACCTCAAGGGAGCGCTGACCCCAATTCACGACGAGACGCGCGCGCTACCGCAGCGCCACGCCGAGTTGTGGGACGTGTTCAAGACCGTCAAGAACCGTCAGGACGAGGAAGCGTTCGAGCAGTTGTTGGGCGACGAGAAGCTGCGTGCCGCCTTCTACGAGCGCCTTTCAGCGTATGCCAAGACCCTGGCCATCGCGCTCTCCAGCGAGCGGTTCGTCACAGACACGCCTGAGCAGAAGCTTCGTGCCTACAAGAGCGATCTGAAGCGCTTCGTCAACCTCAAGGCGGCGGTCAAGCGTCGCTACTCGGAGGTGGTGGATTACCGGGATTTCGAGCCGCGCATCCAGAAGCTGCTCGATACGCACATCTCGGCATCCGAAGTCGTCCAGTTGAACGCGCCTGTGAACATCTTCGACGAGGCCGCATTCCAGAAGGTGGTGGAAGAACAGGCGGTCAGTGGCGACGAACGCATCGGCGCGAAGGCCGACATGATTGCTCACGCGACGAAACGTGCCATCACTGAACGACTGGAACAGGACCCGGCCTTCTACGAGAAGTTCTCGGCGCTGATCCAGCAGGCGATTGACGACTACCGGGCGAAGCGGCTCTCGGACCAGGATTACCTGCAGCGTGTCACGGAAATCAAGGACGCCGTGGTGTCGCGCAAGGGCGAGGACTTGCCCGCAATGCTTAACGGCGATGCGGATGCGGCCGCTGTTTACGGCTTGCTTGGCCCATTCGTAGCGAAACACCTGAGCGATCCCGAACAGGCGCAGGCGGCAGCGGCAGAGGCCGCCAAGGCCGTGTGGGACATCTTCCGGCGTAACCGCAAGGTGGGCTACTGGGACGACCTCGATGCCCAGCGGCGGACCATGAACGAGATCGACGACTACCTCTATGACGAGGTCAAAGGGGCTCGTGGCATTTCCCTGTCCACCGTCGAGATGGACGAGATCATCGACAAGACGATGCAACTGGCTCGCCATCGGATGTCTGCATGACCTCGGTGATCGGCACGGTGAGTTATGGCGCCGATACGATCCGCTACGAGGTTCGTTTCGTCGAGGCGCGCCGCACCCTGAGCATCGAGGTGTATCCCGACAGCAGTGTGATCGTGCGGGCACCGCCGGGATGCCCGACGGCGCTGATCGCGGAGCGGGTAAAGAAGCGCGCGGCCTGGATCAGTCGCCAACTGACCGAGTTCGAGCGATATCGCCCGCGCACGCCCGCGAGGCAGTACGTGAACGGCGAATCGCATCTCTATCTCGGCCGACAGTACCGCCTGAAGGTGGGGCCAGGGCATGCGACCGACGTGAAGCTCACGCGCGGTGAGATGCGGGTGACCTTGCCGGACGACCTTGGACCGGAACGCGTCAAGCGCGTGCTACAGCGCTGGTATCTGGATCGTGCGCGCACGGTGTTCGGCGATGTCGTGCAGGCGGGACTGCAGCAGTTTCCGGGCCTAGCGGTTCCGCGCCTCATGGTGCGTTCGATGAAGTCCCGTTGGGGGAGCCTGTCTCGTGCGGGCACGATGACGTTGAACGTGAACCTTGTTCGGGCGGCGCGCCCCTGCATCGAATATGTGGTGGTCCACGAACTGTGTCACGTCTTGTTCCGGGACCATGACGCCCGGTTCTACAAGCTGCTCGGGCAGGTGATGCCGGACTGGGCGGAGCGCAAGCAACGCCTCGAAGCGTCGCTGCTTTGAGGAGAGACCGGCCGCCGGCAGCGCGCTGCTGCCGGTGCAGACCGTAAGCGAGGCGATGGCCCGCGCCTTCATCCACCGCGACGACTCGGTGGGGGGCGGCGCGGTGGGGCGCGGGAGAAAGCGCCCCGGAAAACGCCCCGGAAAACGCACGTCACCGTAGTCGACCCGCTTCGGCAAGGCCCGAGCCGAGCTTTTCGGAGGTCGCTCCAGCCGATGGCAAATCGGGGCGCGCGATCACGCCCGTGGAGATCGCCTCGGGCGAGCCAGCCGCCGAGCGCGACGATGGCGCGCAGTCCGGCCCGGACCGGCGCTTCCTTCTCGTTGGTGTCGTTCCGTCAGGTCAGTGTTTCTGTCCGTCCCGATTGCCTGAGCGAATCGGGAACTGATGCGGACGCGGGACACCACTCCCGCTCTTGTGCCGACTTCTTCGTCGCTGGCCTGCCCGGCACGGCCTTGGCCCCGATGACGCTCGCTGTGGCGAGTCGGCTCATCGGTTGAACCCTCTGCTGCGCTGGCAGCCCCGCGGGTTCCTCGGGTTGCGCCAGGTCGATCAGACCGCTGGGTGGGCGCGGGGTCGACGCATCCCGCTTTTGGCGGGTGCATCGCGGACGGCTTGCCGGGGTTGCCGGCTGCGGAGGGGAGCCCGTCACTAGGGTCCGTCACTTGCGCCTGCACCCCGCAATCGCTTGCTGGGCGCGGCTTTGGGCGCGTCGTCACTACCGGCGCGCCGCGTAGTGACGGCGCGCATTGCTGGCGCAGCGGCCGACACGCTGAGGGGTTGCCGCAGCCTGCCGATGGGGTCGGCGGCTGGCGCAGGGGTCGACAAGTTCTCCTGCCTTGCGGCGGCCGGCTCTCGGGAGATGGGCCGGCTCCGGGCGCCCGACTGGCGGGCTGGGCGATGCGTCACGGGCATCAAGCGGGCTGACTCAGCCAACGAATGTTCGGTGCGACGACTCTACCGCCGGCCATCGCGCCGAGCCGTCGATTCAGGCCCTTCGCCAGGGACTGATTCGGCCTGTCAAACGCGATCGTCGCCGGCACCATGGTTGGCACGGGCCGTCGATGCCCGACCGCGTCCGAAGGCGCGCTCGGGCATCCGCCACCCATCACTGCCAACCAGGAGCCGACCGACATGATCATCAAACCCTCGAACGAACCCACCCTGCTTCGCCGCCCGCAGGTCGAGCAGCGCACCGGCCTGTCGCGCAGCAGCCTGTACGAATACATCAAGGACGGCCGATTTCCGCCGCCCGTGCCGCTCGGCCCGCGTGCGGTGGGCTGGCTGGAGTCGGAGGTGAGCGACTGGATCAACGCGCGCGTCAAGCTCGCGCGCCAGAGCCGCACGCCGGCCGCTCGCTGAGTGCGCATGCCCGTGGTTGATCCCTTCGGACGCGCGGCGACGCCGTGGGTGGCACCCATCGACACGGCGCAGGTGCTCGACCAGTTCCGCGCTGCGCTGATCGCGCGCGACATCATCCCGCCGGAGCCCATCCTTGCCGATGGTCACCTCCATCGATGCAACGCCGTTGGCCGTCATGGCAAAGGCGATGCCGCCTACGTGCTGCACCTGGACGGGCTGCCGGCGGGCGGGTTCGAGAACCACCGCGACGGACGCGACTGGGAGACCTGGCGCTTCGATCTCGGCCGACTACCCACCGCCGCCGAGCGGGACACGTTCGCTCAGGTCGCGCAGGCCGCCCGCCGCATACGGGACGACGATCTGCGGCACCGTCAGCAGGAAGTGCGGGCGAAGGCCGAGCGCATCTGGGCGGCCGCAGCGCTGGCGCCGGACACCCATCCCTACCTCGCGCGCAAGGCGGTCTGCGCGTACGGGCTGCGGGTGTTCAAGGGCGCGCTGGTGGTGCCCGTGCGCGACCTGGCTGGCGCGCTGCACAGCCTGCAGTTCATCAGCCCGGGCGGCGTGAAGCGATTCCTCAGGGGTGGGCGCGTGCAGGGGTTGTGCGGTTGGATCGGTGACCTGCCCCCGCCATCCGGAGATGTCGGTCTCACGCTGCTCGTTGCCGAAGGCGTCGCCACCGCCGCAAGCCTGCACGAGGCGTGCGGACACCCGGTGGTCATCGCTTTCCACGCCGGCAACTTCGGCGCGGTCGCCACCGCACTTCGCGCGCGATACCCCGGGGCTCGTATCGTGGTGTGCGCCGACGATGACCACCG
>JAJTHJ010000247.1 GCA_021298875.1 Burkholderiales bacterium
CCGCAGCGCTGGACGACCGCCACCGACCAGGCGGCGCACAAGGCGGTCGAAGAGGCCGCGCTGGCGCGGATGCGCCTGGCCTGGGACATCGTCGCGGCCGAGTACCGCGGCACCCCGTTCTTTCTGGGCGAGCGGCCGCTGGTCTGCGACGTGTACCTGGCCAATCTCTCCAAGTGGTGGCGGATGCGCGATCACCTGCGCGTCACGCAACCGGCGTTTTGCGATCTGCTGGAGCGCATCGATGCCTTGCCCGAGGCGACACCGGTTTGGGCGCGGCACTGGGAGTCCGCGACGGCGGCGTAGCCCCGTAGTCTCGTAGCCCGGATGGAGCAAAGCGGAATCCGGGTTTACTTTGACCAACTCCCCAACACCGCCCCACCCACGATCAACGCCCCCGCCGCGATCACCAGCGGCGTGAGTGCGCCTTGGCCGCTGGCCACCAGCGCGAGCGTGGATCCCAGCGGCGTCAGATACGCCAGCGCGCCGATCGTCCGTGCATCGCCGCGCTTGAGCGCCGCATCCCACAGGAAGAACGCCGCGCCCATCGGACCGAGCGCCAGCAGCGCGATCAAGCCCCATTGCGTCGCGCTCGGCGCGTAGCGCGGCTCGAGGACCGCGTGGCTGGCGAGCGCCAGCAAGCCGGAGACCAGACAGAACAGCCCCACCGCCGCGGTCGGAAAGGGCGGTACCCGCCGCGTGCCCAGCGAGTAGCACGCCCACACCAGCGCGGCGCCGGCCGCCAGCAGATAGCCGTCCCAATACTCGCTCGACAGCGTCCAGCGCCCGCCGGTGATCACCAGCGCCGCACCCGCCAGCCCGAGCGCCGCGGCGAGCAGATGCCGTAGCGTCAAGCGCAGGCCGGGTACGAAGACCGGTGCCAGCACCACGATCAGCAGCGGCCACAGGTAGTTGATCAGATTGGCTTCCACCGCTGGTGCGCGGCGCACCGCCAGAAACAGCAGCAGGTGGTAGCCGAACAAACCCGCCACGCCCAGCGACAGCGTGGCGGGCGGTACCCGCCACTGGCGCCACGTGGGCAGCGCGAGCAGCCCGGCGCCGGTCAGCGACAGCCCGAGCAGCAGAAACGGCGGCACCTCGCGCAAGCCCACCGCCAAAGCGGCCAGCAGGCTCCACAGGCCGAGCGCGCCCAGCGCCAGCAGGGTGGCGGAGGCGTGGGCGGGCGGGGGGGAACTGCGCTGGGTCATGGCGGGCGGGGCGGAGCGTGCCACAATCGTCGGCGCTTTTCGTCCAACGAACTCGATTCAAACCGGGAGAACAGAATGCGTGAAGTCTTGGTAGTCAGCGGAGTCCGCACGGCCGTCGGTACCTTTGGCGGCAGCCTGAAAGACCAGCCCCCCACCGCGCTCGGCGTCACCGTAATCAAGGAAGCGCTGGCCCGCGCCCAGGTCGACGGCGCCGACGTGGGCCACGTGGTGATGGGCAACGTCGTGCACACCGAGCCGCGCGACATGTACCTGTCGCGCGTCGCGGCATTGGACGGCGGGGTCGGCAAGGACACGCCCTGCCTGACCGTCAACCGGCTGTGCGGCAGCGGTTTGCAGGCGATCGTGTCGGCGGCGCAGTGCATCCTGCTCGGCGACGCCGACATCGCCATCGGCGGCGGGGCCGAGAACATGAGCCGCGGCGGCTATCTGCTGCCCGGTGCGCGATGGGGCCAGCGGATGGGCGACGGCAAGCTCGTGGACATGATGGTGGGCGCGCTGCACGACCCCTTCCACACGATCCACATGGGGGTGACCGCCGAGAACGTCGCCGCGCAATTCGGCATCACGCGCCAGATGCAGGACGAGCTCGCCGTCGAAAGCCACAAGCGCGCCGCCCGCGCTACCGCCGAGGGGCGCTTCAAGTCGCAGATCGTGCCGATCGTGATGAAGGGCAAAAAGGGCGGCGTGGTATTCGACAAGGACGAGCACTTCCGCGCCGAGGCCACGCTGGAAGACATGGCGAAGCTCAAGACCGTGTTCCAGAAGGAAAACGGTACGGTCACCGCGGGCAATGCCTCGGGCATCAACGACGGCGCCGGCGCCGTGGTGCTGATGGAAGCGGCCGAAGCCGCACGGCGCGGGGCCAAGCCGCTGGGGCGGCTGGTTGCCTACGCGCACGCCGGCGTGGAGCCGAAGATCATGGGCATCGGCCCGGTGCCGGCCTCGCGCAAGGCGCTCGCGCGTGCGGGGCTGAAGCTCGAGCAGATGGACGTGATCGAGTCCAACGAAGCCTTCGCCGCGCAGGCCTGTGCGGTGACCCAGGAACTCGGTGCCGATCCGGCCAAGGTCAATCCCAACGGCAGCGGCATCTCGCTCGGGCACCCGATCGGCGCGACCGGCGCGATCATCACCGTCAAGGCGCTGTACGAGCTGGAGCGCATCGGCGGCCGCTACGCACTGGTGACGATGTGCATCGGCGGCGGGCAGGGGATCGCGGCGATTTTCGAGCGCGTCTAAGCCGGCCTGGCCGACCGCGCGCTACACCGCGCGGTCGGCGAACAGCGCCAACAGCCCGTCGAGCGGCGCGTGGTTCAGCGCCACCGTGGCCTGCGCCCGCACCACCGGCTTGGCGCGGTACGCGACAGACAGGCCGGCGAGCGCCATCATCTTGAGGTCGTTGGCGCCGTCGCCGATGACGATCGCCTTTTGCGTCGGGCAGCCGAGCGCGGCGCAGGTTTCACGCACCGCTTGCGCCTTGCCGTCGGCGTCGATGATCTCGCCGCCGGCGGGGCCGGTGACGCGGCCGGTAAGTTCGCCGTCGGCGACTTCAAGCTCGTTGGCGCGAGTGTAGTCGAAGCCCAACCGTGCACGCATTGCGTTGGTGAAGAAGGTGAAGCCGCCTGTGACGAGCAGCGTCTTCAGCCCCGCGGCTTGGCAGGCGGCGATCAGTGTCTCGGCGCCGGGGTTCAGGTGCAGTTTGTCGTCGAGCACGCGTTGCAGCAGCGACGCGTCGGTGCCGGCCAACATCGCCACACGGCGACGCAGGCTCTCCTTGTAGTCGGCGATTTCGCCGCGCATGGCGGCCTCGGTGATCGCGGCGACCTCGGCGCCGCGGCCGGCCAGTGCCGCCACTTCGTCCAGGCTTTCGATGTCGATCAGCGTGGAGTCCATGTCCATCGCCAGCAGGCGAAAGTCCGCCAGCCGCAGATCGGGCGGGACGAAGGCGGGATCGCAGGCGAAAAACTCCGCCAGCGCCGCGGCGGCCTTGCGCGTGTTGGCGTCGTCCTGGATCTGCACGAGGCGCGCGCGGTTGCCCTTGCGCTCGACGCGCGCGGCCACGCAGGCGACCTTGAAGGCGTCGACCGCCTCGGTCGAGAGGGTGGGGGATTGAATGACGAGGTCCATCGGGCCGCTCACGCCAGCGCCTTGAACAACGAGCGTAGCAACTGCACGCGCGCTTCCAGCGTCGGCGTCTTCTCAGCGATCCGCAGCCGGTCGGGGCCGGCCAGCCGCATGGTCTTGGACCGTTGCATCAGCGCGATCAGCTTGCCGGTGTCGAAGGGCGGGTCGGGCACGAACTGCACCGCCACCGCCTCGCCGCTGGCGTCGATCTTCTTCACGCCCAGCGCACTTGCCGTCAGCCGCAGGCCGTGCGACTCCAGCAGCGCACGCGCGGGCTCGGGCAGCTTGCCGTAGCGGTCGACGATCTCTTCGGCCAGCGCGGTGAGGGCCGCCTCGTCGTCGCAGGCGGCCAGCCGCTTGTACAGCGACAGCCGCTGATGCACGTCGCCGACGAACTCCGGCGGCAGCAGCGCCGGCACATGCAGGTTGATCTCGGTGGTCACCGCCAGCGGCGCCAGCAGGTCCGGCTCGCGCCCGCTCTTCAAGGCGCGCACCGCAGCGTTGAGCATCTGCGTATAGAGATCGAAGCCCACCTCTTGCATGTTGCCGCTTTGCGATTCGCCCAGCACCTCGCCGGCACCGCGGATCTCCAGGTCGTGCATCGCGAGGTAGAAGCCGCTGCCCAGCTCTTCGAGGTTCTGGATCGCCTCCAGCCGCTTTTCTGCGTTCTTGGTCAGGCCCCGCTCGTCGGGGATCATCAGATAGGCATAGGCTTGGTGGTGCGAGCGGCCCACCCGCCCGCGCAACTGGTGCAACTGGGCGAGGCCAAACTTGTCGGCGCGGTGGATCACGATGGTGTTGGCGGTCGGCACGTCGATGCCGGTTTCGATGATGGTCGTGCACAGCAGCAGGTTGAAGCGCTGCTGATAGAAGTCGCGCATCACCCGCTCCAGCTCGCGCTCGGGCATCTGGCCATGGGCGATCTCGATGCGCGCTTCGGGCACCAGTTCGGCCAGCCGCGCGCGGCGGTTGTCGATGGTCTCGACCTCGTTGTGCAAAAAGTAAATCTGCCCGCCGCGCTTGAGCTCGCGCAGGCAGGCTTCGCGGATCAGACTGCCGGTCTCGGGCCGCACGAAAGTCTTGATTGCCAGCCGCCGCTGCGGGGCAGTGGCGATCACGCTGAATTCGCGGATGCCCTCCATGCTCAGCGCCAGCGTGCGCGGGATTGGCGTGGCGGTGAGTGTGAGCACATCGACCTCGGCGCGCAGGCCCTTCAACCGTTCTTTTTGCCGCACGCCGAGGCGGTGTTCTTCGTCGATGATCACCAGGCCCAGGCGGTCGAACTTCACGTCGCCAGCCAGCAGTTTGTGCGTACCGATCGCGATGTCGATCGTCCCGGCCGCCAGCCCCGCCAACGCGTCCTTGACCTCGGCCGGCGAGCGGAAGCGCGACAACTCCACGATCCGCACCGGCCACTGCGCAAAGCGGTTGCGAAAGGTCAGAAAGTGCTGCTCGGCGAGCAGCGTCGTCGGGCACAGCACGGCCACCTGCTTGCCGCCGGCCACGGCGGCGAAGGCGGCACGCAAGGCAACCTCGGTTTTGCCGAAGCCCACGTCGCCGCAGACCAGCCGGTCCATCGGGAAGCCGGCGCCCATGTCCTTGAGCACCGCGTCGATCGCCGCCTGCTGGTCGGGCGTCTCTTCGAAGCCGAAGCCCTCGGCAAAGGCTTCGTAGTCCGACGGCTTGTACTTGAACGCGTGGCCCTTGCGCGCCGCGCGCAGCGCGTAGAGGTTGAGCAGCCCAGCCGCGGTGTCGCGCACCTGCTTGGCGGCTTTCTTTCTGGCCTTGTCCCAGTCGCCACTGCCCAGCGTGTGAAGGGGCGCGGCTTCGGGGTCGGCGCCGCTGTAGCGGCCGATCAGGTGCAGTTGCGCCACCGGCACGTACAGCGTGGCGGCGTTGGCGTACTCCAGATGCAGGAACTCGGCGGGGCCTGCGCCCACGTCGAGCAGTTGCAGCCCGCGGTAGCGGCCGATGCCGTGCTCGACGTGCACCACCGGGTCGCCCGCGCGCAACTCGGCGAGGTCGCGGATCATCGCCTCGACGTTGGAGGCACGCTCGCGCCCGCGCCCGCGCAGCCGCCGCGGGCTGGCGGCGTAAAGCTCCGTCTCGGTGATTACCGCCAGCCGCGGATCCGCGAGGACGAAGCCGCCGTGCAGCGGGGCCACACCCAGGGCGAGCGGCGCGTCGGCAGTGAGGAAGCCGGCCCAATCGCCGCTGTCGGCGCAGGGCAGGGCGTGGTCGTGCAGCAGTTGCGCAATCGTTTCGCGCCGGCCGGGCGAGTCCGCCAATAGCAGCACGCGGCCGGGGAAGCTCGCGACAAAGGCGCGCAGCGCGTGCAGGGGGTCTTGGGCTTTGCGGTCTAGGACGACCGGTGCGGCGGGGGAGAAAAGCCCCTCCTCCTCCGGGAGAGACCGCTGGATGCCGGTGCCTCCCGACTTCGGCCCATGAGCCAGGCCCCCACCCCAGCCCTCTCCCGCTTCGCAGGGGAGGGGGTTACTCCCTCCCCCGCCTGCGGGGGAGGGTTGGGGTGGGGGCGTGGATGCCCCAGCTTGGTGAGGTTCATGGGTAGGGGTTGGGGTAAGGGAGGGATCTTCGGTTTC
>JAJTHJ010000217.1 GCA_021298875.1 Burkholderiales bacterium
AACTCCAGCGTGTATCGTGCCCTCGTCTTCCTCATTTCCGACCTCCTTGCCCAAATTGAACCACGCAGCAAGGGATACGTTTTTCGGGGGCAAGGTCAGGCCAACGAGTCAAGCACAACCAAGTGATACGCCCCTTGGCCGGACAGTGTACTAATACGGTCGGCGGCGATCGCAAACCCGTTCAGTTTCTCCAGAACATGAAGCGCTAGCTCCTCGTCAGCAACCTGACGATATACCTGCCCCGCCGTCAAGTTGGCGTAGCCAGGAAACGGCGGACACGCCTCAACGATCGCTATCGCCGCTGAGGCAGTCGAGAAGAACGACCTCCAATTTGCGTCGCCCTGACCAGACTTAAGGGCTTGGCCCAAAAAGGTCCCCATAGTCTCAACAGCGGTTGCCCAAGCGTGCTGTAGTCGCGTTCGGAGCTGAAGCTCAAGAGACAACCCTTGGTAGTCGGATGCACGCGGATTCTGGTACCTATAAATCAAGTGGACGCTGCGATATCCGTCGGCCTTGGGTTCTGCGATGTAGTCCTTGGAGGAGACGAGTTGGTGCTGGAATGAAGCACTGCGATAGGCCTTCTCGAGATGTCGCACCTTAGGTACGGAGTCCACAACCGCCCGCAGGCCGCCTACGTCCTGCATGCGTGCGAGTTCCATGTCTTCGAAGCGCTTCAGTTTCAGCAAGACCGAAGGCGCGCGCTTCAATCGCTGTGCGACTAGTGCTTCAGGGTCAATACTCTTGAGTTTTTGCCGAAGCAACGCCTGAAAGGTGTTGATCGGATAAGCATGGCAAGCTCGAAAGTTCGACAAGACCCGCCACGCCCAGTCAAGGTCCTCAGCTGTCGCCTTGCGCCGCTCGCCGAGAATGTCGCCCGCGCGATTGATTTCGCCTTTGGTGTACTTGGGTTTTGCGAATGCCATGCCGTTAACCCAAAGCCTGGGCGACCTCTACTTCTTGCCGCCACCCAGCAACGCCGCCAACTTCGCCGGCTCCTTGCGCTTGATCGCCGGCTCCGTCTTGTCGGCCGCGGCGTCCGCGGCGGCCGGCTTCGGCTCGTAGGGCTTGGAGAAGAAGTCGTCTGCCGGCTTGGCGGGCGGGCGGGCAAAGCCGGCGCTCGCGTCGCGCTCGCGGCGGTCGCGCCGCTCCGGCCTCTCGCTGCGTTCGTAACGATCGCCCCGCTCGCGCGGCGGGCGTTCGCGCCGCTCCAGCGCCACGCTGCGCGGGGTGAACTTCTGCTTGGTCAGTCTTTCGATCGCCGCCACGCCGCGCTCGTCCGCACCCGTCATCAGCGTGACCGCGATGCCGCTTGCCCCGGCGCGGCCGGTGCGGCCGATGCGGTGCACGTAGTCCTCGTCCTTGAAGGGCACGTCGTAGTTGATCACGTAGGGCAGCTCGGCGATGTCCAGCCCGCGCGCCGCGACGTCGGTGGCAACCAGCACGTCGATCGTGCCCTTTTTGAACGCGTCGAGCGCGGCCATCCGCTCGTCCTGCGTCTTGTCGCCGTGGATCGCGTCGGCGTTCACGCCGGCCTTTTGCAGCTGGCGGGCCAGCCGCCGGCATTCGATTTTGGCGTTGACGAAGACCAGCGTTTGCTTAATCGGTTGCCCGTCGCCGATGCCCGGCACCTCGCCGCGCAGCAGCATCAGCAGCGCATCGGTTTTCTCCGACTCGTGCACGCGGACGAACTCCTGCGTCACCGTCTCGGCGGTCGCGTTGCGGCGCGCGACTTCGATCAGCACCGGGTTGCGCAGGAAGTTGGCGGCGAGCTTCTTGATCTCCTCGGAAAACGTCGCCGAGAACATCAGGCTCTGCCGCTCGCGCGGCAGCAGGTTGAGGATGCGCGAGATGTCGGGCAAGAAGCCCATGTCGAGCATGCGGTCGGCTTCGTCGAGCACGACGATCAACACCTGCGACAGCGAGGTGTTCTTCTGCTGCAAGTGGTCGAGCAGACGGCCGGGCGTGGCGATCACCACTTCCGCCCCCTTGCGCAGCGCCTCGGTCTGCGGGTCCATGTCTACGCCGCCGTAGACCACGGTCACGCGCAGCGGGCATTGGGCGGCGTACTGCTTGAGGTTGTCGCCGACCTGGTCGGCCAGCTCGCGCGTGGGCGCGAGGATCAGCCCGCGCACCGGATGGCGCGCCGGCGACATGCTGGTATTGGCTTGGGGCAGCAGCCGTTGCAGCAGCGGCAGGCCGAATCCCGCGGTCTTGCCGGTGCCGGTTTGCGCCGCGCCCATCACGTCGCCGCCTTGCAGCACGACCGGGATCGCCTTGGACTGGATCGGCGTGGGCGCGGTGTAGCCCATCGCCTTGATCGCCGCCAGCAGTTGCGGGTCGAGGCCGAAGTGATCGAAGTCGTGGTAGTCGGACATGGGTCTGTGGTGGGCCGTGTTGGACTCGAACCAACGACCAAAGGATTATGAGTCCTCTGCTCTAACCGACTGAGCTAACGGCCCGCAAATCGCCGCCAGTAGCCCAATCTCGCCCCTGTGGTGCTCGCCGTACGCGTACGTACCGGCGCTCTCCTCGGGCCGACCTTGGGCCGCTGGCGACGATTTGAACATGCGCCGTTACTCCAGGAAGCTTTTCAATTTGTCGGAACGCGACGGATGCCGCAGCTTGCGCAGCGCCTTGGCCTCGATCTGGCGGATGCGCTCGCGCGTCACGTCGAATTGTTTGCCGACTTCTTCCAGCGTGTGGTCGGTGGACATCTCGATGCCGAAGCGCATGCGCAGTACCTTGGCCTCGCGTGGCGTGAGCGAATCCAGCACGTCCCTGGTCACGTTGGCGAGGCTCGCGTTTTGCGCGGCTTCGGCCGGGGCGATGGTGGTGGTGTCCTCGATGAAGTCGCCCAGGTGCGAATCGTCGTCGTCGCCGATGGGGGTTTCCATCGAGATCGGCTCCTTGGCGATCTTCATGATCTTGCGGATCTTGTCCTCGGGCATCTCCATTTTCTCGGCCAACGTGGGGGCATCGGGCTCGTAGCCGAATTCCTGCAGGTGCTGCCGCGAGATGCGGTTCATCTTGTTGATCGTCTCGATCATGTGCACCGGGATACGGATGGTGCGCGCCTGATCGGCGATCGAACGGGTGATGGCCTGCCGGATCCACCACGTGGCGTAGGTCGAGAACTTGTAGCCGCGCCGGTACTCGAACTTG
>JAJTHJ010000249.1 GCA_021298875.1 Burkholderiales bacterium
GACGGCAAACGGTCAGTAATCGATCGTCTCCGTCTCCGCGCGCGCGGCGGCGACCCATTGCTGCATCGGCGCGGCGGCAAAGACCTGCGCGCTGTAGGCCGCCAGCGGCGCCGGCAGCGGCGCGCCGTAGGTGGCAAAGCGCGTGACCACCGGCGCGTACATCGCGTCGGCAATGGAAAACTCGCCAAAGAGCCACGGCCCGCCGGAGCCTTGCAGGGCTTCGCTCCAGATCGCGCAGATGCGCTCGATGTCGGCGGCGACTTCGGCGCGCGCCTGCGCTTGCGCGCCCCGCTCGGCGTGGCGGCTGCGGATGTCCATCGGCATATGCAGCCGCAGCGCGGTGAAGCCGGAGTGCATCTCGGCGCTGACCGCGCGGGCTCTAGCGCGGGCGCCGCGCTCGGCCGGCCACAGGCGGCCGGCGGCGTAGGTTTCGTTGACGTATTCGCAGATCGCGAGCGAGTCCCAAATGGTGAGGTCGCCGTCGAGCAGGCAGGGCACCTTGCCGCTCGGCGAGACGGCGCGGATGTTGCCCTTGGTGTCGGGCCGGTCGAGCACGATGCGCAGTTCTTCGAACGCGACCCCGGCCATCTTCATCGCCAGCCAGGGGCGCAGCGACCAGGACGAGTAGTTCTTGTTGCCGATGACGAGCTTCATGGCGACTTATCTCCGCGTGCGCGCCCGGTAGGCGCCATAGCGGTCGCGCGCGCGGATGTCGGCCAGATACAGCGGCGCCTCGGCCTCCATCGGCGACAGCGCGATGCCCAATTCCGGCGCGGGCGCGAACGGCTGCGTCGAGGTGATGTTGTCGCGCTGCATCGAGTCGAGGTTGTCGCGGCTCATCAGTGGATCGCCAGGGGCGAGTTCCATCAGCCGGGCCTGCACGCGGGCCAGGCCGGCGGGCATGTTGACCACCGGCCGTGGGTGGCCGGCGGCGGCCGCGGCAAAGCGCACCAGCTCGCGCAGCGTGTAGACCTTGGGCCCGCCGAGTTCGTAGGACTGGTCCACCGTGGCCGGGTTGTCCAGCGCGTTGACGAAGGCGGCGGCCACGTCTTCGACCCAGATCGGCTGGAACTTCACGTCCGCCCCGGCGATGGGCAGCACCGGCGCTACGCGCGCCAGTTTGGCGAACATGTTCAGAAACTGGTCGCCCGCGCCAAAGATCACCGACGGTTGCAGGATCGTCCACGCCAGTCCAGAGGCGCGCACCGCCGCCTCGCCCGCGCCTTTGCTGCGCTGGTACATCGAAGGGCCGTTGGGGTCGGCGCCCAGCGCGCTCATGTGCACCAGCCGCTTGACGCCGGCGCGTGCGCAGGCGGCGGCGATGCGGCGCGGCAGCTCGGCATGGGCGCGGGTGAAGTCGGCTTGGCTGCCGTGCAGGATGCCGACCAGATTGATCGCCGCGTCGCGCCCGGCGAGCACGCTGTCGAGCGTGGCGTCGTCGTGGATGTCGGCGTCCACCACCTCGCAGGTGGGCAGCAGGATCAGGTGCTTGGCCTTGTCGCGCCGGCGCGCCGGCACCAGCACGCGGCAGCCGCGCTCGACCAGGCGGGCGACGATGGCGCTGCCGACAAACCCCGATCCGCCAAAGACGACGATGTTGGTGAGCTTCATGCGGGCATTTTATCGACGGACGCCTGCCGGTGATCGGTGATCGCCGACCCTTGTCATTCCGAGCCGAAGGCGAGGAATCTCGGTTACGGTGCTCTGAGATTCCTCGCTGCGCTCGGAATGACAACGCACAAACACCGATCACCGATCGCCGATCACGGCAACTCCGTCGTCCCCGCGTCCCTCGGCGCCACGGTCCCCAGCCGCGCCTTGAGCGACTGCACGCGGTTGTCGAAGAGCGCGGCGTAATAGACGCTGTTGCTCATCACTTTCTTCACGTAGTCGCGCGTCTCGTTGAAGGGGATGGTCTCGGCGAAGATCGCGCCTTCCACCGCGCGCGGCAGCGTGGCGCGCCAGGCGCGCGGGCGGCCGGGGCCGGCGTTGTACGCGGCGCTCGCCAACGCCGGATGGCCGTCCAGGTCGTCCAGCACCATGCGCAGGTAGGCGGTGCCGAGCTTGACGTTGGTCTCCGGGTCTGCGATGCGTGCGGGGGTGTAGTCCTTCACCCCCGTCTTGCGCGCCACGTAACTGGCGGTGGCCGGCATCAACTGCATCAGCCCTTGCGCGCCGGCGCTGGAGCGCACGTCAGTGATGAAGCGTGACTCCTGCCGGATCAGGCCGTAGACGAAGGTCTCGTCCAGCCCGACGCCTTGCGCGCTGCGGGCGACGATCTCGCGGTAGGGCGACGGGAAGCGCTGGGTGAAGTCGAACTCCTCGCGCGTGCGGTCGGATACCGAGATCATCCGGTCGAGCACGCCCTGGCTGCGCGCGTACTCGGCCAGCGCCAGCAACTGGCGGTCGGTCATGCCGCGGCCGTCGTTGGCCTGGCGGATCACCCAGTTCCACTCGCGGTGGCCGTCGCCGCGCAGGTTGAGGTCGTAGAACTTCAGCGCCCGCGCGAGCCCCGGGTTGCCGTCGAAGGCGGCCACCTCGACCGCGCTGGGCGGTGCCGCGCGCGGCGGCAGCACGATCGGCTGCCCCAGTTCTTCGGCGGCGAGCTTGCCGTAGAAGCTGAACTGGCCGGCGATGCTGCGGTAGGCGTCCACCGCGTCGGCGCCACGCCCTTCGGCGGCCAGCGCGCGGGCGCGCCAGTAGACCCAGGTGGCGTCGCGCTGCTGCTCGGCGGGCATGCGCTCGACGGTCTCGCGCGCCATCGCCCAGTCCGGGCCGCGCGCGTTGCCGCGCAGCGCGGCACGCACCTGCCACTCCAGCACTTCGTCGGCGCGGGCGGTGTTGAGGCCGACGAAGCGGCCGCCCGCGCGGTACCAGTCGAGCGCCTCGGGCATCAGCTTGACCGCGGCCATGTGGCCGATGCGCCCCCAGACCACGCCGCGCTGCTCCGGCGTGAAGTGCAGGTTCAGCGCTGCGGCAAAGCGGGCCGCCTCCTTTGGGTCGTCGCGCGCCAGGCGGGCCAGCGCGACCATCGCCAGCTCGCGTTGCACGTCGGTCACGCGCCGCTCGTGCGCGGTGAGCCAGGCGGCGGGCTTGTCGATCGCCTGCGCCACTTGCGCCGCGTTGGCGCCGGGGATCAGCGCCGCCACC
>JAJTHJ010000057.1 GCA_021298875.1 Burkholderiales bacterium
CTCTCCCGGAGGGAGAGGGTTCTATTTAGCCCCTCTCCCTCCGGGAGAGGGGTTGGGGTGAGGGAGGAACGTTCCGCAGCAGGCAGAACCCGTGCGTGGGTTCGTATCCCTACTTCGCCCGCCGCACCCGCAACAGTTCGTCGAGGATCAGCAGCGCCGCACCAGTGACGATCGCCGAGTCCGCCAGATTGAACGCCGGCCAATGCCAGCCGCGCCAGTGGAAGTCGAGAAAGTCGATCACGTGCCCGTAGGCGACGCGGTCGATGACGTTGCCGAGCGCACCGCCGAGGATCAGCGCCAGCGCCAGCGAGAAGAGTTTCTGGTGGCCGTGCCGCGCCAGCAGGTACACGATGAACACGGAAGCACCAATGCCCACCACCGTCAGAAACTCGTCCTGCCAGCCGCTGGCACCGGCGAGGAAGCTGAACGCCGCGCCCTTGTTGTAGACCAGCACCAGGTTGAAGAAGCTCGTCACCGGCCGCACGTCCCCGTAGTTAAACAGCCGCTCGATGACGATCTTGGTCGCCTGGTCGGCGAGGATCACCACGATGGCGAGCGCCAGCCAGGGCAGCAGGCGCTGGGTCCAGGTTTTGGGTTTGGCGAAGGGCATATCAGGCCACCGTGCGACTCTCGCCGCTGCCAAACAGGTTGCTCACGCAGCGCCCGCAGATCGTCGGATGCTCGCTGTCGCTGCCGACATCCGCGCGCCAGTGCCAGCAGCGGTCGCACTTGCGCTGCGCGCTGGGCGTCACGACGATCTTCTCGTCGGCCTCGGCGGCCGCGCGGTGCAGCGTGGCGCGGCTGACGATCAGCGCGAACTTCAAGTCCTCGGCGAGCGTGGCGAGCAACGCATGGCGGTCGCCGGCCAGGTGCAGATCGACCTCGGCTTGCAGCGAGGAGCCGATCTTGCCCGCCTCGCGTTGCGCCTCGATCGCCTTGGCGACCTCTGCGCGCACGGTGCGGATGGCGCTCCACTTGGCGAGCAGCGCTTCGGCGCCCGCCACCGCCGGCAGCCGGTGATAGGTCTCGGCGAAGATCGTGCCGGCTTTGTTGGGGCTGAAGATCGCAAACGCCTCCTCGGCGGTGAACGACAGGAACGGCGCAAAAAGCCGCAGCAGGCTCGCGGTGATGTGCCACAGCGCCGTCTGCGCCGAGCGGCGCGCGGCAGAGTGTGGCGCCGTGGTGTACAGGCGGTCTTTCAGGATGTCGAGGTAGAAGGCGCCCAGGTCTTCGGAGCAGAACGTTTGCAGCCGCGCCATCACTGGATGGAACTCGTAGCGCTCGTAGCAGGCGAGCGCTTCGGCCTGCACCTGCGCGGTCAGCGCCAGTGCGTAGCGGTCAATCTCCAGCAGCGCATCGACCGGCACCGCATCGCGCGCGGGGTCGAAGTCGCTGGTGTTGGCGAGCAAGAAGCGCAGCGTGTTGCGGATGCGGCGGTAGCTCTCCACCACGCGCTTCAGAATCTCGTCGCCGATCGACAACTCGCCGCTGTAGTCGGTGCTGGCGACCCACAGGCGGATGATCTCGGCGCCGAGCTTGTCGCTGACCTCCTGCGGGCGCACCACGTTGCCGAGCGACTTGCTCATCTTGCGGCCCTGCGGGTCGACCGTGAAGCCGTGCGTCAGCAAGCCCTTGTACGGCGCGCGGCCGTCGAGCGCGCAGCCGGTCAACAGCGACGAGTGGAACCACCCGCGATGCTGGTCGGAGCCTTCCAGATACAAATCGGCCGGGTAGGCGAGTTCTTCCGCGTGCGAGCCGCGCATCACCGTGCGGTGCGTGGTGCCGGAGTCGAACCACACGTCCAGAATGTCGTTGGTCTTGGTGTACTGCGCGGCCTCGTCAGCGGGCAGAAAGTCATCGACCTTCGCCTTCGACCAGGCCTCGATGCCACCGGCCTCGACCTTCTGCGCGGCGAGTTCCAGCAGTTCCAGCGTGCGTGGGTGCAGCTCGCCGTCGCGCTTGCGCAGAAAAAACGGCAACGGCACGCCCCAGTTGCGCTGGCGCGAGATGCACCAGTCCGGCCGGTTGGCGATCATCCCGTGCAGCCGCGCCTGGCCCCAGGGCGGGTAAAAGCTCGTCGCCTCGATCGCGTGCAAGGCCGTTTGCCGCAGCGTCGCGCCGACCGTCTCGGTCTGCATCACGCCGGCGGTGGCGCGGGTGGCGCCGTCCATCCGCACGAACCATTGCAGTGCCGCGCGGTAAATGAGCGGCGTCTTGTGCCGCCAGCAGTGCATGTAGCTGTGGTCTTGCGTCTCCGCGTGCAGCAGGCTGCCGGCCACGCGCAGCGCATCGGCGATCTTCGGGTTCGCATCCCAGATCTTCTGGCCGCCAAAGAGCGGGAAGTCCGCGCGGTAGTGCCCATCGCCCTGCACGGGGTTCAGGATCTGCTCGTCGGTCATTCCATAGGACTTGCAGGAGTCGAAGTCCTCCACGCCATAGGCGGGCGAGGAATGCACGATCCCCGTGCCCGCGTCCGCGGTTACGTAAGTGCCGAGGTAGACCGGCGAGTGGCGCTTGAAGCCCGCGTCGAGCGCGGCGAGCGGGTGGACAAAGCGCACAAGTTCCAGCGCCTTGCCCTTGCACTCGGCGATCACGCGGCCTTTCAGGCCGTAGCGCGCGAGGCAGCTTTCCACCAGATCGCGCGCGAGAATCAGCAGCCTGTCGCCGCAGTCCACCAAGGCGTAGGTGAAGTCGGGGTGGAAATTAAGCGCCTGGTTGGCCGGGATCGTCCAGGGCGTGGTGGTCCAGATCGCGGTGGCGGTCGGTTTGCCGAGTGCCGCCACGCCAAACGCGGCGGCGACCGTGGCTTCGTCCTCCGTCGCCAGCGGGAACGCGACGTCGATGGCCGGCGTCTTCTTTTCCATGTACTCGACTTCCGCCTCGGCCAGTGCCGAGTTGCAGTCGAAGCACCAGTTCACGGGCTTCAGCCCCTGGTAGACGAAGCCGCGTTCCAGCATCCGGCCGAGCGCGCGAATCTCGTCGGCCTCGGCCTTGAAGTTCATCGTCCGGTAGTGGTTGGCCCAATGGCCCAGCACGCCCAGCCGCTTGAAGTCCTTCATCTGGCGGGCGATCTGCTCTTCCGCGTAGGCGCGCGCCTTTGCCTGCACCTCGTCGCGCGGCAGCCCGCGGCCGTGGCGCTTTTCGATCTCCACCTCGATCGGCATGCCGTGGCAATCCCAGCCCGGCACGTAGACACCGTCGAAGCCGGCCAGGATCTTCGACTTGTTGATCGCGTCTTTCAGAATCTTGTTGACCGCGTGGCCCAGGTGCAGGTCGTTGTTGGCGTAGGGCGGGCCGTCGTGCAGCACGAACTTGGGCGCCCCCGCGCGCGCGGCGCGGATCGCGGCGTAGACGTCGCGGCGGTCCCAGTCGGCGATCCACTGCGGCTCGCGGCGGGGCAGATCGCCGCGCATCGGAAACGACGTATCGGGCAGGTTCAGCGGGTACTTGCGGGTCGCCGGATCGGCGGCCGGCTTCTTGTCGGCGTCGGTCATCGGAATCGTCCTTGGCCCCCTCGGGCTCTGCAAGGAGTGAAACAGCAGCGGAGTGAGTCTAGCGCGGCGACTGCGCTCGCCCGCGAATGTCGTCCACGCTTCGGCGGGTCGCCGCGCAATCCGTGTTTACCCCGAACTCGGCAGGCGGAGTGACCGTCATCAAGAAAGCTCCCGACAAGCTCCACCGCGCGGGCCCCGCGGCCTAGACTGCAATCGTCGCGGGCAGTGGTCTCGGACACACAGGCGGAGGTTCCGCCGCCGGGCTTGCCCCTCCCGCGCCGACGCATCGGATTGCGTCGTTCGCCGCCCTGTGGCAGCCCGCATGAACGCACCACGAACCCCCGCCCCCTCGACCGCGACGCCCTGGCATGCACGGCCGCCCGAAGACGTACTGCGCGAACTGGACGCCGACGCCGACGGCCTGAGCGACAGCGAAGCCGCGCGCCGCCGTGCGCGCCACGGCGCCAACGTGCTGCCGGCCGCGGCGGGGCGCAGCCTGTGGCTGCGTCTGGCGCAGCAGTTCGACAACGTGCTGATCTACGCGCTGCTGGCCGCGGGCACCGTCACCCTCTGGTTGCAACACTGGATCGACGCCAGCGTAATCTTCGGCGTCGTGCTGGTCAACGCCGTCATCGGCTTCGTACAGGAAGGCAAGGCCGAGCGCGCGCTGGAGGCCGTGCGCGGGATGCTGGCGCGGCGCGCGCTGGTGCTGCGCCGCGCCGACGGCGGCGCCGCCGAGCGGCGCGACGTCGATGCGGCCGAACTGGTGCCGGGCGATCTGGTGCTGCTCGCCTCGGGCAACCGGGTGCCGGCCGACCTACGGCTGCTGCGCACCAACAACCTGCGCGTGGACGAGTCCGCGCTGACCGGCGAGTCGGTGCCGGTGGACAAGTTGGCTGCCGCCGTCGCCGTCGACGCCCCGCTGGCCGAGCGCGCGGGCATGGCCTACGCCGGCACGGTCGTCACCTACGGGCAGGCGCGCGGCGTGGTGGTGGCCACCGGCGCGGCGACCGAACTGGGCCGCATCGGCACCTTGGTGGGAGGGGTGGCGGTGCTGGCCACACCGCTGGCGCGCAAGCTCGACCAGTTCGGGCGGCGGATCACCGCCTTCATTCTGGCGGCCTCGGTCCTGGTTTTTGCCTTCGGCTACTGGGTGCACGGGTTCGACGCGACCGAGCTGTTCCTCGCCGTGGTGGGCCTGGCGGTGGCGGCGATCCCCGAGGGGCTGCCGGCGGTGGTGACAATTGCGCTGGCCATCGGCACGCAGACGATGGCGGCCCGTCGCGCCATCGTGCGGCGGCTGCCCGCGGTGGAGACGCTGGGCAGCGTGACCACCATCTGCTCGGACAAGACCGGAACCCTGACCCGCAACGAAATGACCGCGGTGGCACTGCTGCTGCCTTGGCGCACGGTCGAAGCGAGCGGCGCCGGCTATGCGCCGGAGGGTGGTTTCACCGTCGCCGGCGCGCCGCTCGCCGCCGCCGCCGCGCCGGATCTGCTTGCGCTCGCCCATTGCGGCCTGCTGTGCAACGACGCCGCGCTGACCGACCGCGAAGGGGTCTGGACTCTGGCCGGCGACCCCACCGAGGGCGCCTTGCTCGCACTTGCGCTGAAGGCCGGCTTCGATTCCGCGCACGAGCGCGCCGCCTGGCCGCGCATCGACGAGGTGCCGTTCGAGTCCGAGCGCCGCTACATGGCGACGCTGCACCGCGACCGCGCCGGCGGTGGCTTGCGCTTGTACGTCAAGGGCGCGCCGGAGAGCGTGTTGACGCGGTGCGCGACGGCGGGCGACGGCCGGCCGCTCGACGCGGCGGCATGGGAGGCGCGCACCGCGCATGCGGCCGGGGCCGGGCAGCGTTTGCTCGCGCTCGCGGTGCGCGAGCTGCCGGCAGGGCCGGCGAGCATCGTGCCGGAGACGGTGGGCGAGCTGCGGCTGCTGGGGCTGGTGGCGCTGATCGATCCGCCGCGCCCCGAGGCGATCGACGCGATGGCGCGCTGCCGTGCCGGCGGCATTGCGGTGAAGATGATCACCGGCGACCACCCGGCCACCGCTGCCGCGATCGGCGAGCGGCTCGGCTTGCGTGGCGCGGCCGCCTTGACCGGCGGCGCCATCGATACCCTCGACGCGGCCGGCCTGCGCGCCGCGCTCGACGCCACCGATGTGGTCGCCCGCGCCAGCCCCGAGCACAAGCTGCGGCTGGTGGCGGCGCTGCAAGACGGCGGCCGGGTAGTGGCGATGACCGGCGACGGCGTCAACGACGCGCCCGCCTTGAAGCGCGCCGACATCGGCGTGGCGATGGGCGGCAAAGGCACCGACGCCGCTCGCGAAGCGGCCGACATCGTGCTCACCGACGACAACTTCGCCACCATCGTCAATGCCGTGCACGAAGGGCGGCGCGTCTACGACAACATCAAGAAGTCGCTGCTGTTCACGCTGCCCACCAACGGCGGCGAGGCGGGCGTGATCCTGCTGGCCGTGTTTCTCGGCCTGGCGCTGCCGGTGACCGCGGCGCAGATCCTGTGGGTCAACATGGTGACCACGGTGTTGCTGGCGATCCCGCTCGCGTTCGAGCGGGCCGAGCCCGGCAGCATGCGGCGGCCGCCGCGGCCGCCGCGCGAGCCGCTGGTGACCCGGCTGCTGCTGGCGCGCGTGCTGTACGTCAGCGTGCTGATGGTGGCGGTGACGTTCACCGCCTTCGAATGGGTGCTGGCGCGGGGCGGCACGCTGGAGGCGGCGCGCACCGCGGCAGTGAACATGCTCGTGCTCGGCGAGCTCGTGTACCTGTTCAACGCGCGCCATTTTGTCGCGCATTCGCTGGCGCGCGACACACTGACGGACAACCGTTACGCGCTGTGGGCAGCGCTGGCCTTGCTCGCCCTGCAAGCGCTGTTCACCTATGCGCCGCCGATGCAGGCGCTGTTCCGCACCACCGGGCTGGACGGGGCGACCTGGGCGCTGTTGTGGGCGCTGGCGCTGGCCAAGTTCTTCGCGGTGGAAGCGGAGAAGTGGCTGCTGCGCCGCTGCGGCGTGCAGCGCTTGTAATCCCGATGCTCTTGAGGAGACGCCATGAACGCTGCTGCGCTTGCCGACCGCTCGCCGCCGCCCGGCCGCCTCGTGCGGATCGTCGCCGGCACCGACTTCTCCGTCGCCGCCGCACAGGCGCTGAGCCGAGCCGCCGAACTGGCGCGCACGCACGGCGCGCATCTGTTGCTCGTGCACGTCGTTCCGTCCGCGTTGTGGGAGGACGCCGGTATCGCGCTGGCGGCCACCGTGGGTGCGACGATGCCGTCGCCGCAGGCCTTGCAGCTGGACGCGCAGGAGCGGCTCGAGCGCGAGGCGCAGGACCTGGCGGCGCACTACGGCCTGTCGTGCAGCGCCGAAGCCGCCTGGGGCCGGCCCGCGGTCGAACTGGGTCGGCGGGCCGCAGCGGCCGACCTGCTGGTGGTCGGCGGCCATGGCGCGCACCCCCAGCCGTCGCCCTGCGTGGGTGCCACCGCACAGAAGTTGCTGCGGCTGGCGCCCAGCCCGGTGCTGATCGTCAAACGCGATCCGGTGCACGAGTACCGCACGCTTTTGCTGCCGACCGACTTTTCGGCGCCGGCGCGGGCGGCGCTGGTTGCAACGGCTGCCTGGTGGCCGCACGCGCGGCTGCATCTGGCGCATGCGTTCGAACTGCCGGCCGACGGTTACCTCCGGCACGCCGACATCGACGTCACGGCCGTCGCCGCCGTGCAGGCCGCCGCGCGGGCGCGGCTGCTGGGGGAACTGGCCGCCTAGGCCGACGGCGCGGGCGTCGACCTCGCGCGGCGCCGGCTGCATGTCGAGCACGGCTACGCACCGGAGCGCATCGACCGCTGGGCGCGCACGCTGCATGCCGACCTGGTGGCGATCTCCGCGCACGGGCGTGCCGAACTGGAGCGCGCGCTGCTCGGCAGCGTCAGCCTGCACACCGCGCTGGCGGCGCCGTGCGACGTGCTGCTGCTGCGGGCGGACGCCGCGTAGCGTCGGCGGGGCGGCGATGACGCTGTTTGCCGAACTGCTCCTGCTGCTGGCCGCAGCGGTGATTGCGGTGGCCCTGTGCCGGCGCTGGCACGTGCCGGCCAGCCTCGGCTACCTGGCCGTCGGCGCGCTGCTGGGGCCGCACGCGCTCGGCTGGGTCGCCAGCGCCGAGGCGATCCATGGGGTCGCGAAGTTCGGCCTGGTGTTCCTGCTGTTCGCCATCGGGCTGAACTTCTCGCTGCCGCAGATCTACGCGCTGCGCCACGTCTGGCTCGGTCTGGGCACCGGCCAGGTCGTGCTGACCACGGTCGCGCTCGGAGCGGTCGGCTGGGCGCTCGGCCTGCCGCCGGTGGCCGCGCTCGTGCTGGGGGCCGCCTGGGCGCAGTCCTCGACGAGCCTGATCGGCCGCCAGCTCGAGGAGCAGGACGAACAGCACAGCCGCCACGGGCGTCTGGCGTTGGCGATGTCGGTGTTCCAGGACGTGACCGCGGTGCCGATCGTCGTCATCGTTCCGGTGCTGGGCGCGGCGGCGGTCGGCGGCGCGGTCGGCGGCGCGCTGGCGCTCGCGCTGGCCAAGGCGCTGGCCGCCTTTGCGGTCGTCTACCTGGTCGGGCGCCGACTGCTGCGCCCGCTGTTCCACGCGGTGGCCGCGCGCCGCTCGGCGGAACTGTTCACGTTGACGGTGCTGCTGGTGGCGCTGGCCGCCGGAGCGCTGACAGAGGCGCTCGGCCTGTCGCTTGCGTTCGGCGCCTTTCTGGCCGGGATGATGCTCGGCGACACCGAGTTCCGCCACCAGATCGAGGTAAGCATCCGGCCGTTTCGCGACGTGTTGCTCGGCCTGTTCTTCGCCGCCATCGGCATGTTGTTCGAGCCGCGCGCACTGCCGGCCGTGTGGCCGTGGGCACTGGGCGCAGCGGTGCTGCTGCTGGTCGTCAAGATCGTACTGGTGGCGGGGCTGGTGCGCGTTGGCGGTGCCGACCGCGGCACGGCGCTGCGCACGGCGCTGACGCTCGCGGTCGGCGGCGAGTTCGGCTTCGCCGTGCTCGCGCTGGCGCTGACCGCCGGCGCGCTCGAGCCGGACTGGGCGCAGGCGGGGCTGGCCGCGATCCTTGCCAGCATGGTGGCCGGTTCGCTGCTGATCCGCTACAACGGGCCGCTGGCGCGCGCGCTCGGCGGCCGGGCGATGCGCAGCGCCGAGCCGCCGCCGCCTGTACCGCCGCCGCCAGCCGCCGCGTTGCGCGATCACACGATCGTGTGCGGCTACGGCCGGATCGGGCAAAACGTGGCGCGCCTCGTGCGCGAGGAAGAGGGCGCCTACGTGGCGCTGGATCTCGATGCGCTGCGCGTGCGCGAGGCGCACGCCGCCGGCGAGCCGGTGTACTTCGGCGACGCCACCGACCTGCGCCTGCTCGAAGCCGTCGGACTGGCCCAAGCCCGCCTGGTGGTGGTCGCGCACGACGATGCCGACGCGGCACTGCGCCTGCTGCGCGCGGTGCGGCCCGCGTATCCGCAGTTGCCGGTGATGGTGCGCGCGCGCGACGACGAGCGCGTCGAGGCGTTGCGCGCGGCCGGTGCGACCGAGGTGGTGGCCGAGACGGTCGAGGCCGGCCTGACCCTGGCGGCGCACGCGCTGTGGCTGCTGCACGTGCCGGCGGCGCGCATTGCGCGCCGGCTGCGCACCGCGCGCGGCGATCGCTACCGGCTGCTGCGCGAGGTCTTTCGCGGCGACGAGGCAATCGGCGGCGACGCGATCGCCGAGCGCTTGCACACGGTGACGCTGCCGCCGGGCGTGGCTGCCGTCGGCTGCCGCCTTGAGGCGCTGGCGCTCGGCGGCGGACGCGTGGTGGCGACCGCGCTGGTGCGCGACGGCCTGCGGTACGACGCGCCCGCACCCGATACCGAGCTGGCGGCCGGCGATACGCTGGTGCTGTTCGGCCTGCCCGACGATCTGCTGCGGGCCGAGGCGAGGCTGCTGGCTGCCGCGCGTTGACGGCAAGCGGCGCGCGGCACGTGCGCGGCGGCGCGACGCCGTCGGCACGGCCGATCCATCGCAGCCGCCGGGCGGCCGGGCCTACGGCCGCAGGTAGGCGGGCGCGCGCGGATCGTCGCCGAAGCGGCCGTAGCGCCGGCCGTCGGGGAAGAATTCGGCGCCGGCTTGTACCTTCATCGCCACGGCCTCGCCTGCCTCGGCGGCGATAAAGGGGAGCGTCATGTCGATGCCCGCCGACACGCCGGCCGAGCTCCACAGGTCGCCGTCGAAGACGTAGCGCTCCTCGACCACTTGCACGTCGCCCAACGCACGCAGCCGCGGGAGCGAGCCCCAATGGGTGGTCGCGCGCCGGCCCGCGAGCAGCCCCGTGCGATGCAGCACGAAGCTGCCCGTGCAAACCGAAAGGACCTTGCGGCAACGCGCGCCCTGCGTGCGGACGAAGTCCACGAGAACGATGTTGTCTACTTCAAGCCGAGTGCCCATGCCTCCCGGCACCAGCAGGTAGTCCAGCGGCGGGCAGTCCGCGAAGTCGTAATCCGGGTTGACCGATAGTCCGTTGGCGCAAGCGAGCGGCTGCCTGTGCTGCGCCACGGTGAAGCAAGTCGGGCCGTCGAGAAAGCGCTCCCACATCTTGAGCATTTCCCAGGGGCCGACGAAGTCGAGTTCTTCGACTCCGGGAAAAAGCAGCACTCCGAACTGCTGTTTCATTTCGCCTCCAGCCCATCGAACAACGCCCGCGCCCGCTCGCTGTCGCTGCGGATCGCAGCGGTCAGTTGGTCGAGCGTGTCGTACTTCTCCTCGTCGCGCAGCTTGTGCAGGAACTCCACCCGCACCAGGTGCCCGTAGAGGTCGCGCGCGAAGTCGAAGAGATGCACCTCCAGCAGCCAGCGGCCGGAATCGTCCACGGTCGGGCGCAGGCCGACACTGGCCACGCCGGGCAGCGGCGTATCGGCAATGCCGTGCACGCGCACCGCAAAGACGCCGTGCAGCGCCGGCCGTTTGTGCGCCAGGCGCAAGTTGAGCGTGGGGAAACCCAGCTCCCGCCCCAGCTTGCGGCCGTGCTGCACCCGGCCGCTGATGACGTACGGGTGGCCGAGTAGGCGTGCGGCGCGTTGCAGATCGCCGGCGGCCAGCGCGGCGCGCACGGCGGAGCTGCTGACGCGCTCGCCGTCTTCCTGCACGGTCGGCAACTGCGCGACTTCGTAGCCGCCGGCGGCGGCGTGCGCGCGCAGCAGCGCCAAATCGCCGGCGCGCTTGGCGCCGAAGCGAAAATCGTCGCCCACCGCGATCCAGCGCGCCTGGCAGCCGGCGACCAGCACGTCGTCGATGAACTGCGTGGCCAGGATTGCCGCGAAACGGGCGTTGAAGTGTTCGATCAACACGCGGTCGATGCCGGCAGCGGCGAGCGCCTGCAACTTGTCGCGGATGTTGGCCACGCGCGGCGGTGCCGCCGCCGGCGCGAAGAA
>JAJTHJ010000371.1 GCA_021298875.1 Burkholderiales bacterium
AGGCGGCACGCGCGCTGGCCGGCGCGCCCGAGCAGGGCTTGTCGCCGGCGCAGCGCGCGGCCTTCGCGGCGGCGCTCGCCGAGTACAAGGCGGCGCAGCGCTTCAACGCCGAGCGGCCGGAGGCGCAGGCCGCCCTCGCCATCCTCGATGCCGATCGTGGCGACGCGGTGGCGGCGGAGGCGGCGTACCGCGAGGCGCTGCGGCTCGATCCGACCACTGTCGAGGCGGCGGTCGGCCTGGCCGACCTGTACCGCGCGCTTGGACGCGATGCCGAGGGCGAGCGGGTGTTGCGCGCGACGCTGGCTGCGGCGCCGCGCTCGGCGGCGGAACAGCACGCGCTGGGCCTCGTCCTGGTGCGCCAGCAGCGCATGCCCGAAGCCATCGCGGCGCTGCGGGAAGCGGCACGCCTGGCGCCGGAGTCGGCCCGCTTCGCGTTCGTCTACGGCGTGGCGCTGCACGACAGTGGCCGACCCGCCGACGCCGTGGCGGTGTTGACGGAGTCGCTGCGGCGGCATCCCTACGCCCGCGACACGCTGGAAGCGCTGGCCGACTATGCGCGCGCCGCAGGGCGCAGCGAGGCGGCGCGCGGCTACGAGACGCGGCTGCGCGCACTGGCTGCTGCCGCGGGCGGGTAGGCGCAGTGGACGGGGCGGCTTGCCGAGCCATGACGCGCGCTTTTGCCGAGCCTTCTGGCGGCCCCGCGCGGGCCGCCGCGCGTCCGTCGGCCCCGGCGGTACGCGCCTCCACCGAGACCGTGCAGGTGTTGGTCATCAATGGCGGCGACCCGTATCTGCCGGCGTTTCTGGCCATCGATGGCGCCATGCGCCGTGCCATGGCCGAGCGCCGTCCCGGTCCCGTGGTCTGGTTGAACGAGTCGATCGACACGCTGCGCCTCGGCGCTGCGCCAAGCCCCATCCTCGCCGAGCTGCTCGCCCGCAAGTACGCCGGTGTGCGCATCGACGCGGTGCTGCTGGTCACCGAGTCGGCGGTCGACTTCTACTTGCAGCATCGACAGCAGCTATGGCCGCAGGCGCCGGCGCTATATCACTTCGTCGCCCCGGATTACGCGGCGCGCCTGCCTGCCGCGGCCGGCCTGTCCGGCGTGCCGGTCCATGTCGATTACGCCGGTGCCGTGCGCCTGGCGCTCGCGCTGCAGCCGCACGCGCGGCGCGCTCTGGTGATGGCCGGCGTCTCGCCGTTCGACGACGTGCAAGCGGCCGGCTTCCGTGCTGCGCTGGACGCCGAGCGGAAACGGCTCGCGGCCGAGTTCGTGGTGGGCGAGCCACTGGGCGCCGCCGCCGAGCGGCTGGCGCACCTGACGGACGACACGATCGTGCTTTACGCGTCGCTGTTCCGCGACCGCGACGGCAATGTCTATGTCCCGCGCGCAGCGCTCGAAACGCTGGGCGCGCGCAGCGCGGTGCCGATCTATGGCGTGTTCGAGTCGCAGATCGGCCATGGGTTGACCGCCGGGGCGATCGAATCGTTGGCCGACCGCGGCGCGCTGGTGGCCGACCTGGTGCGCCGAGCGCTGGCCGGCGAACTCGCGCCAGCGACGGTCGAGCCGCCGCCGGCGGCGCGTTGCGTGGCCGACGGCCGGCGGCTCGAGCGCTTCGGGCTCACCGCGCGGTGGCTGCCGGCCGACTGCGAGATCCGCTTCGTCGAGCCGGGCTTCTTCCAGCGCTACGCCTGGCAGTCGGTGCTGGTGGGCCTGGCCTTCGTGGCCCAGTCGCTGCTGATCGCGGCGCTGCTGTTGCAGCGGCGGCGGCGGGCGGCGGAGCTGTCGCTGCAAGCGCAGCGGGTGCAGCTGCTGCACGCCTCGCGGCTGGCGGTAGCGGGGGAGCTCACGGCCTCCATCGCGCACGAGATCAACCAGCCGCTGGCGGCGATTCTGAGCAACGCGGAGGCGGCCGAACTGCTGCTGCACGACGGCCGTGCCGACCGCGACGAGCTGCTCGCCATCTTGAGCGACATCCGGCGCGACGACCTGCGTGCCAGCGAGGTGATCGAGCGGCTGCGCGCCCTGCTCGCCCGCCATGACACCCAGCGCCGGCGCTTCGACCTGAACGGCGCCGTCGAAGCCGCCGCCGCCATCTTGCGCGCCGAGGCGCGCCGGCGCCATGTCGCCGTCGACTACGACTTGCGCGCCCGTCGCGCCGAGGTGCTGGGCGACCCGGTGCAGATCCAGCAGGTGCTCATCAACCTCGTGCTCAACGCGCTGGAGGCCAGCGCCGAGCAGCCGCCGGCGGCGCGGCGCGTCCGCGTCGAAACGCGCGACAGCGCCACCGCCGCGACGTTGACCGTGCGCGACTTCGGCGCCGGGATTGCCGCGGACGACCTCGTGCGCGTGTTCGACCCGCTTTTCTCGACCAAGCGCAGCGGCATGGGTCTGGGCCTGACCATCGTCCGCTCGATCGTCGAAGCCCACGGCGGCACCATCGCGGCGGCGGCGGCCGGGCCGGGGGCCGAGTTTCGCGTCGTGCTGCCGCACGCGCCGCAGGCCGACACGCCATGAACGCGGCGCCGCTGGTGCACATCGTCGACGACGAATCGCTGCGCAGCGCGTTGCAGCGACTGCTGCAGGCTTCCGGCTACCGGGTCAAGGGCTACGCCTCGGTGGGCGACTTTCTGCTCGATCCCCCGGCCGACGCGCCCGGCTGCCTGCTGCTCGACCTGCACCTGCCCGGCCCCTCGGGCCTCGATCTGCAACAGTCGCTCGCGCGGCACGGCCTGCACTTGCCGGTGGTCTTTCTCTCTGCGCACGGCGACCTCGCCACCGGCGTGCGGGCGATGAAGGCCGGTGCCGTGGACTTCCTGACCAAACCCGTCGAGCGCACCACGCTGCTCGCCGCGCTGGCCCGCGCGCTGGAGATCGACGCGGCGCTGCGCGCGCAGCGCCACGCGGCGCAGGACCTGCAGCGCCGCTTTGCCCGCCTTACCGCGCGCGAGCGCGAGGTGTTCGAGCTGGTCGTTGCCCGGCGCCTTAACAAACAGATTGCCGAAACGCTCGGCATTGCCGAGCGCACGGTCAAGGCGCAACGCGCCCAGGTGATGATCAAGCTCGGTGCGGCCACCGCGGCGGAACTGGGCCGGCTGGCTGCCCAGTTGCGCCGCGCCGGAGGCTAAGCGCCGCCGACTTCCTTGCGGCTTCCACCTGCGGGTCGCCTGGGCCTGCACCAAAGGGCAGGCGCCGCTGCCCTATCTGCCGATGCCGGCGCGCGGCGCTCGGCGTACGATCCGCCGCGCGGCGCGGTCAGCTTGGCCCTGCCCGCGGCCATGGTCACCAAGGGAGCGTCTGCCATGAGATCGATTCGTACACTCGCCGCGGCGTTTGCCGCCCTGCTGCTCGCCGCTGTGGCGCTGCCGAGCGCGGCGCAGACGGCCGCGGCCGGCGGCAAGAAGCCGAATGTTCTCGTCATCTGGGGCGACGACATCGGCACCTGGAATATCAGCCACAACAGCCGCGGCATGATGGGCTACCGCACGCCGAACATCGACCGCATCGCCCGCGAAGGCGTTTCCTTCACCGACTATTACGGCCAGCAAAGCTGTACGGCCGGGCGTGCCGCATTTCTCAACGGGTCGGTGCCGGTGCGCACCGGCATGACCAAGGTGGGCCTGCCCGGCGCCAAGGAAGGCTGGCAGAAGTCCGACGTGACGGTCGCCCAGGTCATGAAGGGGCTGGGCTATGCGACCGCGCAGTTCGGCAAGAACCACCAGGGCGACCGTAACGAGCATCTGTCCACGATGCACGGCTTCGACGAGTTCTTCGGCAACCTGTACCACCTCAACGCCGAAGAGGAGCCGGAGAACCGCGACTATCCGAAGGACCCGGCCTTCCGCGCCAAGTTCGGGCCGCGCGGCGTACTGAGCTGCGTGGCGACGGCCACCCCGACACCGGGGGAGGACCCACGCTTTGGCGCCTGGGGCAACCAGAAGTGCGAGGACACCGGCCCGCTCACCAAGAAGCGGATGGAAACGGTCGACGACGAGACGATCGAGCGCACGCTGCAGTTCATCGAGCGCCAGCACAAGGCCGGCAAGCCGTTCTTCGTCTGGTGGAACGGTACCCGCATGCACTTCCGCACCCATGTCAAGCCGGAGCTGAAAAACATCGCCGGGCCGAAGAGCGACGAGTATGCCGACGGCATGGTCGAGCACGACCGGCACGTCGGCATGCTGCTGAAGAAGCTCGACGAGCTCGGCATCACCAACGACACGGTCGTGCTTTATTCAACCGACAACGGGCCGCACTACAACACCTGGCCCGACGCCGGCACCACGCCGTTTCGCAGCGAAAAGAATTCCAACTGGGAAGGCGCGTACCGCGTGCCGGCCTTCGTGCGCTGGCCGGGCAAGTTCCCTGCCGGCACGACGGTCAACGGCATCGTCTCGCACGAAGACTGGCTGCCGACCTTTGCCTCGATCGGCGGCGATCCGTCGGTCGTCGCGGCGCTGAAGAAGGGCACGACCATCGGCGGCCGCAGCTTCAAGAACCATCTGGATGGCCACGACCTGACGGCGTTCCTGAGCGGCCAGGTCGCGGAGTCGCCGCGCAAGGAATTCATGTACGTGAACGACGACGGCCAGGTCGTCGCCATCCGCTACGACGACTGGAAGGTCGTCTTCCTCGAAAACCGCGGCGAGGCCTTTGGCGTCTGGCGCGAACCGTTCGTCGAGCTGCGCGTGCCGCTGCTGTTCAACCTCCGGCGCGATCCGTTCGAGCGTGCGCAGCACAACGCCAACACGTACAACGACTGGTTCCTCGACCGTGCCTTCGTCATCGTGCCGCTGCAGGCCATGGCCGGCAACTTCCTCAAGTCGATGAAGGACTATCCGCCGAGCCAGTCGCCGGGGTCGTTCAATCTGGAGAAAATCCAGAAGCAGATCGAGGCGTCCGCGGGCGGCCGGTGACACGCGCGTCCCTTTCCGGGGGCGCCGCCGCGCGGCGCCGGCTGTGCGGCGCCGCCCTGGGGTTGGCACTCGCGCGCCCCGGCGCCGTTCTTGCGCAGGGCGACCCTCTGCCCTCGTGGGCCGACGGCCCGGCGAAGGCACGGATCGTCGCTTTCGTGCGCGCCGCGACGACGGTCGGCAGCCGCGGCTTCGTTCCGCCCGAAGAGCGCATCGCGGTCTTTGACAACGACGGCACGCTGTGGACGGAGCGGCCCGTCTATGTGCAACTCTTCTTCGTCATCGACCGCGTCCGGGCCTTGGCGCCGCGCCATCCGGAGTGGCGACAGACGCAGCCGTTCCGGGCGGCGCTGGAGGGCGACCTCGCCGCGCTCGCCGCGGGCGGCGAGCGCGCCTTGCTGCAGCTCGTCATGGCCACCCACGCCGGCACGACGCCGCAGGAGTTCCGGCAGATCGTCCGCGACTGGCTGGCCGTGGCGCGCCATCCACGCTTTGGGCGACCGTTCACCGAGCTCGTGTACCAGCCGATGCTGGAGCTTCTGGCGTACCTGCGGGCCCACGGCTTCAAGACGTACATCGTCTCCGGCGGCGGCATCGAGTTTCTGCGGGCCTGGGCCGAGCCGGTCTATGGCATCCCGCCCGAGCAGGTCGTGGGTTCGAGCATCAAGACCCGGTACGAGCTCCGCGAAGGGGTGCCGACGAGTGTGCGCTTGCCGGAAATCGACTTTATCGACGACGGCGCGGGCAAGCCGGTGGGCATCGAGCGTCATATCGGCCGGCGGCCCGTGGCTGCCTTCGGCAACTCCGATGGCGACTTCCAGATGCTTGAGTGGGTCAGCGCCGGCGCCGGGCCGCGGCTGGCTTTGCTCGTGCATCACGACGACGCCGAACGCGAGTACGCCTATGACCGCGACTCGCCTGTCGGGCGCTTGGCGCGCGGCCTGGACGAGGGGCCGCGCCGCGGCTGGACGATCGTCAGTATGAAGAACGACTGGCGCACCATCTTCCCGCCCGCCGAGCGCTAGCCTGCGCCCGGTATTCCGCACGCGCCACTTCGGGCGGCGGGAGCGGTGCGCCGCGTGTTGCGAAAACGCGGGATGCGCGGAGCGAATTTTCTGGATGGTTCTCGGGCGGGTTGCTGTTAGATTTGTCAGGCGCGTTCTTTAAGGGAGGCGCCCATGGACAACGAAACGTTCCGGCTGATCGCCCGGCTGAAAGTCGTCGCCGCCCGCAACGGCATTGCGGTGGACGCGCTGCGCTTTGTCGGCGATCCCGGCTACGCTCGCGTGATGCTGGGGCGCTTTGCCGACGGCGCCGACGAAGACGGCGTGCTACTGGCCCTGCAATTGCTCGACCGCTTGGGACTGGCCAGCAAGCCGGCCGAGCGCGTGGTCGTGCCGCTCGCGGTTGCGCCTCCGCCGCCGACCCCGCCTCAACTGCAAGCGGAAGTCGCGGTAGAGGATCGTCGGAAATACGTCGGCAGCCTGCGCGGCTAGCGGCGGCTTTTCGCGCCGCAACATAAATTTGACCCTGCCCCGCCGGGGCCACTAGAATCGGCAGGCTTTGCGGACTCAGTGGTGGCGTTTGCGCCGCCCGGCGTAGCGCCGGTGCGGTGAGGGCGTCTCCTCCCACGACAATGTTCCGGATCGTCGGCCTGCAAATCGCGGCCACGGCCTTGGTGGCCGTGATCGCTTGGGCCGTCGGCGGAGGGAGTGCGGCGGTTTCTGCGTTGCTCGGCGGCGCGGCCTGCTTCGTTCCCAACGGTCTGTTCGCGCTGCGGCTGGCGGTCGCCAGCCGGCGGCCGGGCGGCGCGGATGTGGCGACGTTCTTCGTCGGCGAGTTCGTCAAGCTGGGTTCGACCGTGGCGCTGCTGGCGCTGGCGATCTGGGCCTACCGGGACATGGTTTGGCTGGCGCTGGTCGCTTCGATCATCGTCACCCTGAAGAGTTACTTGGTCGCCCTTGCGTGGCGCTAGCGCGGAAGTTCTGATACATGGCCACGGCCGAAGCCCCCACCGCCACCGAATACATCGTCCATCACCTGACGCACTTGGCCACGGCCAAGCAGAAGTCGATCGTCGACTTCTCGGTGATCAACGTCGACACGATCTTCTTTTCGGTGGCCTGCCTGCTGCTCACGCTATGGCTGCTGCGTTCGGCCGCCAAGCGCGCCACCGCCGGCGTGCCCACGCGCTTCCAGGCCTTTGTCGAAATGCTGGTCGAGATGGTCGAGGAGCAGTCCAAGTCGATCGTCCACGGCGACCGTAGCTTTATCGCTCCGCTGGCCCTCACCGTGTTCGTCTGGATCGTG
>JAJTHJ010000018.1 GCA_021298875.1 Burkholderiales bacterium
AGCGGAAGTCCGCGCCCGGCACCGTGGGCCGCTCGACCAACAAGACCTGGTCCGCGCCCACGCCAAAGCGCCGGTCTGCCAGCTGCCGCAACTGCGCAGCGGTCAGCGCAAACGGCTGGGCGATGCCGTCCAGCATCACGAAGTCGTTGCCGGCGCCCTGCATCTTGGTGAAGGCGAGTTTCATCGCGCAATTATCGCTGCGCTGATGAACTCCGGCCCCGCGGCCACGAGCGCAGGGCGCCTGCGCTCGCGCGCCGGCGGCTCAGTACCGCCCGCCGGGACTGCTCGGCCGCTCCGGCGGCAGCTGCGCGATCATGCAATCCACGCTGCGCGCGGTGCGCTCGCCGGGCCAGCTCGACAGCATCGCCTCGCGAAACTGGCTCGGCGACATCCGCCCGTAGTACAGGCGCGAAGTCATGTCCTGCACGATGTCGGTCTGGCTGGAGTTGTCGAAGGTCTGGTCGATACTCTTGTCGTACAGCATCTGGCCGATGTACAACGGCTGGCAGTTGGCGGCGACCGTTTGCAGGTAGGCGTTCAAGCCCGTGGCGCGGACGCTTTCGACGGAGTCCGGGGCGCAGCCTGCGGCCAGCGAAAACGCCGCGCACGCGGCAGCGAGGGTGTACAGACGGCGGCGCATGGCTTCTCCTCCAACGGGTTCGGCAAGACGGGCGGCGAGCTTAGCGCCCCGCGCAGCAAGCCTGCTTGACCTCTTGCGTCAGTAAATCGTCGGCTCCCCCGCCGGCCGCGTCTTGAAGCGGCGGTGCGTCCACAGGTATTGCTCGGGCAGGCGGCGCGCCCAGCGTTCGATCTGCGCGTTCATGTGCGCGGTGTCGGCCACCAGGTCGCCGCTCGGGTAGTTGTCCCACGGCGGCTCGAGGTGGAGCACGTAGCCTTCTGCGGTTTGCTCCGTCACGCACATGACCACCTTGGCGCCGGCCATCTTCGCCAGCCGCGCGACCATCGGCAAGGTGACGGCCTGCACACCGAAGAACGGCGCAAACACCGAATGCTGCGGCCCGGTGTCCTGGTCGGGCAGGTAATAAAACGGCAGCCCGTCGTGCAACGCGCGCACGGCGGCACGGAAGTTGAAGCCCTCGCGCGCGATCAGCACCGGCGCGTTGAAGCGGTTGCGGATCGCCAGCAGCCATTCGTCCCACGCGCGACTACGACTGCGCGCGTAGATCGACACGCCGCGCGCGAGCGTATTGACGCGCAGCCCGCCGGCGTCCAGCCCGACGAAGTGCGGTGCGACCAGGATCAGCGGGCGGTTGGCCGCGTTGGTCAGATGCTCGGCGCCTTCGACCTTGACGAAGGCTTCGAACTCCTCACGCGATGCGCAGGCCAGCACGCCGTGATCGATGGCCGCGCGCACCATCGCCTGGAAGTGCCGGCGGCCGAGCGCACGCCGTTCGCGCTCGGAAAGCTCCGGGAAGCACAGCCGCAGATTGATGAGCGTGATCTTGCGGCGCGACGCAACCAGCCACCAGCCGAGCATGCCCAGCGGGCGCGCCAGCCGCGCCCGCGCCGTGGGCGACCAGCGCGCCATGCGTTCCATCGCGGCAATCGCCAGCCGCGCGCCGGCATCACCCGGCGCGCTCACTGGACGACCCTCCGCGCTACGCGCTGCGGGGTGAGCGCTTGGGAACGGCCCGGCGCGCTCACGGCGCAGCCTCCGGCGGCGGCGGGGCGCCCGCCGGCCGCTTGTAGCGGTTGTAGCTCCACAGGTACTGCGCCGGCGCGATGCGGATCACCCGCTCCAGATCGGCGTTGACCTGTGCCGCGTCGCGCGCGCCGTCGCCGGTCAACGGCGCCGACAAGGGTGCAAAGTGCACGCGGAAGCCCGCGCGCCCATCGGCCAGCCGCGCCCGCTCGACGACGATGAAGAGCACCGTCGCCCCGCTCGCGGCGCCGAGCTTGCCGGGCAGCGTCATCGTGTAGGCGGGGCGGCCGAAAAACGGCGCCCACACGCCCTCGCCTTCGCCCGGCACCTGGTCGGGCAGGATGCCCACCGCATCGCCGCGCTTGAGCGCCCGCAACAGCGTGCGTACGCCGCGCAGGTCGGCAGTGGCCAGCTGCGCGCCCAATCGGGTGCGGCCGTTGCGGACGATGTCATGGACGTAGTCCTGGCGCGGAATCCGGTACATCACGGTGATGCTGCGCGCGCCGCGCCAGTGCGTGAGCGCGCAGTAATGCGAGGCCATCTCGAAGCAGCCGAAGTGCGGGGTCAGGCAGATGACCGGGCGGCCAGCGGCGAGCGCAGCCTGCTCGACCTCGGAATTGGCAACTTCGATCCGCGCGCGAATTTGCTCGGCGCTGCGGCCCCAGGCCCAGGGCAATTCGAGCGCCTGCTTGCCGGCCTCACGCGCCGCAGCCGGCCCAAGCGCGTCGGGGTCGTAGCCCGCTTGGGCCAGATGCTCGCGGATGCGGTTGCGGTACTTGGGCGCGACGCGGTAGGCCAATGTGCCTAACGCACCGCCCGCCGCGCGCAGCACGGCGAGCGGCAGCAGCGACAGCAGCTTGATGAGGAACGCCAGCACGCAGCGATGTTAGCCCGCGCACCGTGCCTATAATCCACTCCGCGCCGAGTTAACGAACAACTTGCAGGGCGCGC
>JAJTHJ010000082.1 GCA_021298875.1 Burkholderiales bacterium
CTCGCGCCGCCGGCGGGGCGTGCGAGACATCGCGCCCGCCTTGAATCACGCGCCCGGCGGTTTGCGTCTCCAGCCCGGCGACGATGCGCAGCAAGGTGGTCTTGCCGCAACCCGAAGGGCCGAGAAAGCAGATCAGTTCGCCGCGCTCGACCGCCAGATCGATCGAGCGCAGCGCGACAAAGCTGCCGAAGGCCTTGTGGATGCCTTCGAGGCGCAGGGCGGGGGATGCTTGCATCGGAGCCGTTCCGCTCCTCCCCCTTCAAGGGGGAGGCCGGGAGGGGGATGGGTTTTAAGGATCGACCGCGCTTGGCCGGCAACTGCCCGACAACCCATCCCCACCCCATCCCTCCCCTTGAAGGGGAGGGGGCTTCAGATCACTTCGGCGCCGCCTTGCTCTCGTAGCGCTTGCTCCACTCCGCAAGAATCCGGTCGCGGTTCTTGGCGGCCCAGGCAAAGTCGTTCTTCACCAGACGGCTGGCGTAGTCGGCCGGCACGTTGGGCAGCGGCTGCGACAGCGCCGGTACCGCAACGATCGCAAAGTTCTTCGCGTACAGGCCCATGGCCTCGTCGGAAATCGACCAGTCGAGCAACTTCTTGGCCGCGTCCATGTTCTTGGTGCCCTTGTGGATCGCGATGGCTTCCAGGTCCCAACCCAGCCCTTCCTTGGAGAACACGAGGTCGATCGGCTTGCCCTGCGCCTTCTCGCGGTTGGCGCGGTATTCGAAGGAGATGCCCACGACGTACTCGCCATTGGCCGCCGCGGCGCAGGGGCGCGAGCCCGAGTGCATGTACTGCGCGATGTTCTCGTGCAGCGCGTCCATGTAGGCCCAGCCGTCCTTCTCACCCCACAGTTGCAGCCAGGCCGACACATCGAAGAAGCCCGTGCCGCTGGAGGCCGGGTGCGGCATCACGACCTGGCCCTTGTAAATCGGCTTGGTCAGGTCTTTCCAGGTCTCGGGCTTGGGAATGCCGCGCTTGGCGGCCTCGACCGTGTTGAAGCAGATCGTGGCACCCCACACGTCCATCCCGACCCAGGCGGGCGGGTTCTTGGGGTCGCGGTACTGCGGCGCGATGCGCGACAGGCCAGCCGGCGCGTAGGACACCAGCATCCCCTCGGCGTCGAAGATCGCCATGCTGGTCGCCGCCACCCCCATCACCACGTCGGCCTTGGGATTGGCTTTCTCGGCCAGCAGTTTGGCGGTGACGATGCCGGTGGAGTCGCGCACCCAGACGATTTCGATATTGGGATTGGCTTTTTCGAATGCGGCCTGGTAGGCCTTCAACTGGTCGGTTTCGAGCGCCGTGTAGACGGTCAGTTGGGTCTTTTGCGCCAGCGCGGCGCCGGCGGCGAAAGTCAAGCCGGCCAGCACCGTGGCAGCTTTGAACCAATGCGATTTCATGAGCTTAAGTCTCCTCGGTTGCGGGGTTGCGCAGTGTCACCGCCGAATATGACCGGCGGGTAACCCCAATCTAGCAGAGGGCGTGCCAGAATCGCGGCGGTTTTCTCGCTGGCCACGATCCGCATGTCCTCCTCCCCCGTCACCGTCAACGGGCGCAGCTACCGCCTGCCCCAAGCCCCGACCGTCGTCGTCTGCGTGGACGGCTGCGAGCCGGACTACATCGCGCTCGCCGTGGCCGGCGGGCACATGCCGTACCTGCAAGGCGTGCTGGCGCGCGGCACCGCGCTGGTGGCCGACTGCGTGATCCCGAGCTTCACCAACCCGAACAACCTGTCCATCGTCACCGGCGCGCCGCCCTCGGTGCATGGCATCTGCGGCAACTACCTTTACGACCCGGCCACCAACAGCGAAGTGATGATGAACGACCCCAAGTGGCTGCGCGCGCCGACGATCCTCGCCGCGCTGGCCGACGCGGGGGCGAATGTCGCGGTGGTCACCGCCAAGGACAAGCTGCGCCGCCTGCTGGGGCACAAGATGCGCGGCATCTGCTTCTCGTCGGAGAAGTCGGCCGAGGCGACCGTCGAAGACAACGGCATCGACGGCGTGCTGCAACTCGTCGGCATGCCGGTGCCGGACGTGTACAGCGCGGAGTTGTCCGAGTTCATCTTCGCCGCCGGCCTGAAGCTGCTGCACGCGCGGCGGCCGGACATGATGTATCTGTCCACCACCGACTACATTCAGCACAAGCACGCGCCGGGCGACCCGGTCGCCAATGCGTTCTACGCGATGCTGGATGGGTATTTGGCGCAGATGGATGCGGCCGGTGCCGTGATCGCGCTGACGGCCGACCATGGCATGAACGCCAAGTTCAAGCTCGACGCCAGCCCCAACGTGATCTATCTGCAAGACCTGCTGGACGAGTGGCTGGGCGCCGCGCGCGCGCGAGTCATCTTGCCGATCACAGACCCCTACGTGGTGCACCACGGCGCGCTCGGCTCGTTCGCGACGATCTACCTGCCCGCCGACGGTGCGACCGGCATGGCCGAGCGGCTGCGCGCGCTGCCCGGCATCGAACTCGTGCTGCCGCGCGAGGAGGCCGCGGCACGGTTCGAACTTCCGGCCGACCGCATCGGCGATCTGGTGGTCGTGTCCGAGCGCAACGTCGTGCTCGGCAGCGCAAGCACGCGGCACGACCTGTCGCAACTCGAACTGCCGCTGCGCTCGCACGGCGGTGTGTCCGAGCAGCGCGTGCCGCTGATCGTCAACCGCCCGATCGCCGGCCTCGACCTGGCGCGGCGCTGGCGCAACTTCGATGCCTTCGATCTGGCGCTGAACCACGCGCAGTAGGCGAGCGCGTTCGCTATGGAAACGATCTGCCGGCTGCCCCTGCCCTTCGGCGAGGACCAAGTCTGGATCGACGTGATCCAGCCCTGGCTCGCGCAGCGCGGCATCGATGGCGAGGCGATGAACATCGCCGGCTACGTGGTCTCCGAGATGCTGAACAACGTCCGCGACCACTCGGCCTCGGCAGATGTGGTGGTGGAAGGCATGGTTGGCGCACAAGCCGTTTTTGTGCACGTGATCGACCATGGTGTCGGCGTATTTCGCCGGCTTGCCGACGGTTTGCGCCTGACGGGCCCGCGCGAGGCCGTGATTGAAATCGCCAAGGGCAAACGCACCACCGACCCGTCCCAGCACACCGGTCAGGGCATCTTCTTCGCCTCGCGGGTCTGCGAATGGTTCTGCATCGAGGCGAACGGCTATGCCGTGACCTTCGAGGAAGGACAGGAGCCGATTCATCTGGAGTTCGTCAACGACGCGGGGCGCGTCGGCACGACGGTCAAGTGCCGCATCGCCCAGCAGCCGCGCCGCTCGTTGCGGCAGGTGTTCGACGAGTACTGCCCGCAGCCGGATATCGAGTTCACCCGCACGCGGGTGGCGGTCAAGCTGATGGCGCTGGCCGACGGATCGCTGATTTCTCGCTCGCAGGCGCGCCGCCTGATGGCGGGGCTGGAGCGCTTCACCGAAGTCGAACTCGACTTTGCCGGGGTCGCCGAACTCGGGCAGGGCTTCGCCGACGAAGCCTTCCGGGTCTGGCGCAACACGCATCCCGGCACCGACCTGCGAGTGCTGAACGCTGCCGAAGGCGTAGAGCGGATGCTGCGGCACGTCGGCTTCCGTAGAACGACCCAGTAGACGAGACATCATGGGCACTTCTGCCATCCGCCACGAAACCCTACGTCTAGCCGGCGAGAAACTCGACCGTGAGCGTCGGCTGGAAGTCCGCTATCCGTACACCGGCGAAGTGATCGCCACGGTGCCGCTGGCCACCGTCGAGGACGTGCGCCGCGCCTTGGCCACGGCGCGCGCGTACAAGAGCACGCTGACGCGGCACGACCGTTATCGCATCCTGATGCGCGCGGGCGAGTTGATCGCCCAGCGCCGCGACGAGATCGCGCGCTGGATCACGCTCGAATCGGGCTTGTGCCTGAAGGACACGCAGTACGAGGTCGGCCGCGCGAGCGACGTGCTGCTGTTTGCCGCCAATCAGGCGCTGGTGGACGACGGGCAGGTGTTTTCCTGCGACCTGACGCCGCACGGGAAGAGCCGCAAGGTCTACACGCTGCGCGAGCCGCTGCTGGGCGCGATCTCGGCGATCACACCGTTCAACCACCCATTAAACCAGGTGATCCACAAGGTGGCGCCGGCGATTGCCACCAACAACCGGATCGTGTTGAAGCCGAGCGAGAAGACGCCGCTGGCCGCACTGACGCTCGCCGACATCCTGTACGAAGCCGGCTTGCCGCCGCCAATGTTGTCGGTGCTGACCGGCGACCCCCGCGAAATCGCCGACGAACTGCTGACCAACGAGCACGTCGATCTCGTCACCTTCACCGGCGGGGTGGCGATCGGCAAGTACATCGCGGCCAAGGCGGTGTACAAGCGCCAGGTGCTGGAGTTGGGCGGCAACGACCCGATCATCGTATGCGACGACGCCGACCTCGAAGAAGCCGCCATACTCGCCGCCAGCGGCTCGTACAAGAACTCCGGCCAGCGTTGCACCGCGGTCAAGCGCATGCTGGTCGACGAAAAAGTCGCCGACCGCTTTGTCGAGCTGCTGGTCGAGAAGACCCGCGCGGTCAAGTACGGCGACCCGCTGGACCCCGCCACCGACATGGGCACGGTGATCGACGAGCCGGCGGCGGCCGAGTTCGAAGCGCGAGTCAACGATGCCGTCGCGCGCGGCGCCAAACTGCTCGCCGGCCACCAGCGGCGCGGCGCGCTCTTCGCACCCACCGTGCTCGACCACGTGACGCCGGACATGCAGGTCGTGCGTGAGGAAACTTTCGGCCCGGTCTCGCCGGTGATCCGGTTCAAAACCATCGACGAGGCGATCGCGGTCGCCAACGGCACCGCCTACGGCCTGTCGTCGTCCGTGTGCACCAACCGGCTGGACCGGATCACGCGCTTCGTGCGCCAGTTGAACGTCGGCAGCGTCAACGTGCGCGAGGTGTCGGGCTACCGGCTGGAACTCACACCCTTCGGCGGCATCAAGGATTCCGGCCTCGGCTACAAGGAAGGCGTGCTGGAGGCGATGAAGAGCTTCACCAACACCAAAACGTATTCGTTGCCGTGGTAGGGCAACAGTCCTGGGCGGCGAACTTCGAATGCGACGGTCTTCCCTCACCCGGCCGCTTCGCGTCCACCCTCTCCCGGTGGGAGAGGGTTTGTTGAAGCCCCTCTCCCGCCGGGAGAGGGGTTGGGGTGAGGGAAGACCGCGACGAGCGAAGTGACGGCCCAGACGACTGTGCAACCTGCCCCATTCCATGACAGCCCAACGCTACAGCGCCCCCCTCTCCGCCGCCGAGCAAAGCGAGTTCGTGCCGTTTTTGCACGAGTTGCTCGCCACCGCGACCGCGGTCATCCAGCCGCTCTTCATGAGCGGCACGGTGGTGGACAGCAAGAGCGACGCCTCGCCCGTCACCGCCGCCGACCGCGGCGCGGAGGCGGCGATGCGCGCGCTCATCGAACAGCGCTACCCGGCGCAAGGCATCGTCGGCGAGGAGTACGGCGTCAAGGCGGGCGCCGGCTACCGCTGGGTGCTGGACCCGGTGGACGGCACCCGCGCCTTCATCACCAACTGCTTCCTGTTCGGCACGCTGATCGCACTGGAGCGCGAAGACGGCGCCGGCTGGCGGCCGGTGTTGGGCGCAATCGCGCACCCGGTGGCGGGCCTGACCTTGATCGGCCACGATAGCGAAGCGCGGCTGCACGCGGCCGACGGCAGCTCGCGCCGCGTGCACGTACGGGCGTGCACCCAATTGCGCGACGCGACCGTGCTCGCCACCACGCACTGGTCCACCGGCGAGCAGCGTGGCGGCCCGGCCGTGGAGCGCGTGATCCGCGCCGCCAAGCTGTACCGCACCTGGGGCGATTGCTTCGGCTACTTCGCGCTCGCCACCAGGGGTGCGGACCTGATGCTCGACCCCAGCCTCGCCCACTGGGACGTGGCGGCCATCGTGCCGGTGGTCGAAGGCGCCGGCGGCCGCGTCACCGCCTGGGACGGCGGCGATCCGCTCGCCCAGTTGTCGCTGATCGCCAGCGCCGGCCCGCTGCACGACGAGGTGCTGGCGCTGTTGCGCGAGGGCGGCTGAACCGCCGCTCGTCTAGCGCGAAGCTTGCGTCAGCGGCACCGGTCCGGCATTGGCGCGCGTGCCGCGCGTGTCGATATCGACCGGGTCGCCGACCCAGACCGTCTTGCCGTCGGCGACGATGGAGGAGCGCAGCCTGAACGGCGCGCTCCCGTCCAGTTGCGCCCGCTCGACCGACAGCGCAAAGGGCACGGTCGAGGCCGTGCTCTCCAGCGCGAAGCGCCGCTCCTCGACCACACGGGCCTTGTCGTCGCCCTGCTGCAACACCAGCACCACCTCGCCGTTGGCGGGCATCGGCGTGCGGTTCAGCTGCACCAGCGAGCCGCTGATCGCGAGCGGCCCGGTCGGCGGGCCGGAGGTGCTGGCGCAGCCGGCAAGCGCAGCAACTGCAACGAAGGGAAACGCGAGCCTGGTCGTCATGGGGTGCCGCTCCTCGATCAAAACGGAATGTCGTCGTCCATCTCGGCCACGTTGGGCGCGGGCTTGGACGGCGCGGAACTGGAGCGCGCCGGCGCCGACGGGCGCGGGGGCGGCGGCGTATCGCCATCGTCGCTGGGCGCGCCGGCGCCCTCGCGCGAACCGAGCATCTGCATCTGGTCGGCGACGATCTCGGTCGTGTAGCGCTCCACGCCTTCCTTGTCGGTGTACTTGCGCGTGCGCAGCCGGCCTTCGATGTACACCGGGCGGCCCTTGCGCAGGTACTCGCCGGCGATCTCGGCCAGCCGGTTGAAGAACACCACGCGGTGCCACTCGGTGGCCTCTTTCATCTCGCCGGAGTTCTTGTCTTTCCAGCGGTCGGTGGTGGCGATCGACACGTTGGCGATCGCCGCGCCGTCGGGGCTGTAGCGGGTCTCGGGGTCGCGCCCGAGGTTGCCGACCAGAATGACCTTGTTGACCGATGCCATGGTGCGTCTCCTCCCGGCCTGCGCCGTCCGATGATGGAAGAATGATAACGACCGGCCGCTCAGAGGCTGTGAATAAATCTACTACGCGGCCCAATCTCGACCCTGCGGTGCTCGCCGTACGCTTTTGTACGGGTGAGCTCCTCGGGCCGATCTTGGCCCGCTCGCGACGATTTCTTCACAGCCTCTCAGTCCAGCGCGGCCAGTTGCTTGCGCAGGCGCGGCACGGCGAAGTCGACCAAGGCACGCAAGTTGGCCGAGAGCAGCCGCGCGTGCGGATAGACGATCTGCACGGGCAGCGGCGTAGCGTCTTCGTCGTCCAGCACGCGCTTGAGCCTGCCGTCGCGCAGCGCCGCCGCCACCTGGTAGCTGAGAAAGCGCCCCCAGCCCAGCCCGGCTTCGCCGGCCGCCAACGCGGCGTCGATCTGGTTGGACACGAACACCGGCGCCACCTTCACCCGCAGCGCGCGGCCGGCGCGCTCGAAGCTCCACTCGTCGGCCGGCCCCGGTCCGGTGAAGCTCACCACTGGCGCCCCGGCCAGGTCTTCGGCGCGCGCGGGCCGGCCGCGGCGGCGGATCAGCGCCGGGCTGCCGACGGTGACGCGCCGCACCGCGCCGAGCGGCACGGCCACCAGCGACGAGTCGGCCAAGCGCGCCAGCCGCACCGCGGCGTCGATGCCTTCTTCGAGCAAGTCCACCACGCGGTCGAGCAGCAGCAGTTCGACCTGCACCGCCGCGTGGCGGGCCAGAAACTCATTGACCACCGGCGCGATGAAAAGCCGCCCGAACAACACCGGCGCCGTCAGCCGCAGCCGTCCGCGCGGCTCGGCGCGGCGCGACTTCAACTGCGCCTCGGCCTCGTCCACCGCGCCGAGGATGGCGCGACAGCGCTCGTAGTACTCGCGCCCTTCGTCGGTCAGCGCCATCCGGCGCGTGGTGCGGTTGATCAGCCGCACGCCCAGATCCGCCTCCAGGGCGGCCAGCAGCCGCACCACTGAAGGCTGCGAGACCTCCAGCGCATTGGCCGCGGCCGTGAGGCTGCCGCCTTCGACGATGCGCACGAAGGTCTGCATGCGCTTGAACTTGTCCATGGCGGTCGATTATGCGCGCACGACGCAGCGGCCAGCCCCGAAGCGACGTTATTACTGCAAATGAAGCAGCAATGAACTGACCGCCACCCCATAGCTCCGTACCGCGCCCGCCGCCACGATGCGCCCTGTCGACCTCGACAACTTCCAAACCCTCACGAAAGGAACCCATCATGGCCCGCGTACAAGTCATCGACCCCAAAACCGCCACCGGCGCCGCCAAGGCGCTGCTCGACGCCGTGCAGGCGCAGCTGGGCATCACGCCCAACTTCATCCGCGTGCTCGCAAACTCGCCCAAGGCGCTCGAAGGCTTCCTCGGCCTGTACGGCGCGCTCGGCGGCTTCTCGCTGGACAAGTCCACGCAGGAGCGGATCGCGCTGGCCGTGGCCGAAAGCAACGCCTGCCAGTACTGCGTCTCGGCGCACACGGCGATCGGCCGCGGCGCCGGCCTGACCAACGAAGAAATGGCACTCAACCGCCAGGGCCGCTCGGCCGCCGACGCCAAGGCGGCGGGTGCGGTCGCCTTCGCCAAGGCGCTGAACGACAACAAGGGCGAAGTCACCGGCGCCGAGGTCGAGGCCGCGCGCGCCGCCGGCCTGACCGACGGCGAGATCGTCGAGGTCATTACCGTCGTGGCGCTGAACGTCTTCACCAACATTCTCGGCAAGGCCACGCGCGTGGAGATCGACTTCCCGAAGGTCGAGTTGATGGCCGCGCCGCTAAAGAAGGCGGCATAGCGCTCCACCGCCCGGACTTTGTTCCGGGTGGGGCGAGCGGGCTGCTTGCGCCTACTGCGAGTTGCAGAGGTGGGTGGCACCCCGTGCGCCCTCACCCGGCGCCTTCGGCGCCACCCTCTCCCACTGTGATGTGGGAGAGGGTTCTTCTCCGCTCGCCGCGGCCACACCGACCTCCTTTTTCGATCAAGAGACTCCGACCATGACCCGCAACTTCAGCGAACTTGCCTTCACCCCCAGCGTGCGCGCGATGCAGACGCGCATGGGAAGCCGCACCGCCTACGCGGGGCTGGACGACCCGCGCGCGGTACGCAACACGCTCGGGCCGCAGGAGGCGGAGTTCATCGCCGCCAGCGACGGCTTCTTTCAGGCGACAGTGGGCGAGAACGGCTGGCCCTACGTGCAGCACCGCGGCGGGCCGCCGGGGTTTCTCAAGGTGCTCGACCCCCGCACCATCGGCTACGCCGACTTTCGCGGCAACGTGCAGTACATCCGCGTCGGCAACATCGTTGCCGACGACCGCGTGTCGCTGATCCCGATGGACTATGCGCAGCGGCGGCGGCTGAAGCTCTGGGGCCGCGCGCGACTGGTCGAACCCAGCGACGATCCGGACGGCCTGCTCGACCGGCTCGAAATGCCGAGCTACCGCGCGCGCGTCGAGCGCGCCGTGGTGATCGACGTCGAGGCCTTCGACTGGAGCTGCCCGCAGCACATCACGCCGCGCTTCACCGAGGCGCAGATCGCCGCGGCCAGCGCACCGCTGCATGCCGAGCTGGCGAGTCTACACAAGGCGGTCGCGGCCGGCGGCGGTCCGCCCGCGCCGCAGGCGCTTGGCCACGGCCCGCTATCGCTAGTCGTGGCCGGGCTGCGCCAACTCACACCCGCCATCCGCGCCTACGAATTGCGTGCGGCCGATGGCGGCGAGTTACCACCGGTGGCCGCCGGCGCTCACGTCGATCTGCCGCTGCGCCGGCCCGACGGCCGCGAGCAGACCCGCCGCTACTCGATCGCCTCCGACCCCGTGCAGCGCGACCGCTACGAAGTCGCCGTGCTGCGCGAGACCCACGGCAGCGGCGGCTCGGCTGCCGTGCACGACGGCTACAGGCTCGGCCTGCGGCTTGACGCCGCACTTCCCGGCAACGACTTTGCATTGCACGCCGACGCGCGCCCGGCCGTGCTGATCGCCGGCGGCATCGGCATCACGCCGCTGAAGGCGATGGCGCATGCCCTTGCCGCACGCGGCGCGCCGTTCCACTTGCACTACGCTGCGCGTTCGTCGGCCCAAATGGCCCGGCGCGAGGAACTGCGCACGCACTTCGGTGACCGGCTGACCACCTGGTTCAGCAACGGCGGCCCGCGGATGGAGGTGGCCGCCATTATCGCCAACGCGCCGGCCGATGCGGTGTTCTACGTCTGCGGACCAACGCGGCTGATCGACGCGGTGCGCGACGCCGCTGCCGCCCGCGGTGTTCCGGCGGAGCGGGTGCGCTTCGAGCGCTTCACCGCGCCGCCGGCGGCAGGCGACCGGCCGCTGGTGGTCGAGCTCAAGCGCAGCGGCAAGACCGTGGCCGTTGCCGCCGACCAAAGCATCCTCGATGCCGTGCAGGCGGCCGGCGTGGACGCGCCCGCGGCCTGCCGCACCGGCACCTGCGGCACCTGCGTCGCCACGGTACTGAGCGGCGAACCCGAGCACCGCGACGGCGTGCTGAACGACGCCCAGCGCGCCCAGGGCGCCCAGGGCAGGCAGATGTGCATCTGCGTCTCGCGCGCCCGCGGCGACCGATTGACCCTGGATTTGTAGACTGCGTTGCCCCACCGAGGAATGACCGATGACCCCGCCGGAAACCCGCCCGCCCCTGCCCCCGTTCACCCCCGCCACCGCCGCGCAAAAAGTGCGCGCCGCCGAAGACGCCTGGAACACGCGCGAGCCGGTGCGCGTGTCGCTCGCCTACACCGAGGACAGCCGCTGGCGCAACCGGGCCGAGTTCCCGGTCGGGCGCGCGCAGACCGTCGAGTTTCTCACCCGCAAGTGGGCACGCGAGCTCGACTACGGGCTGATCAAGGAGCTGTGGGCCTGCGCCGACAACCGCATCGCCGTGCGCTTTGCCTACGAGTGGCACGACGACTCCGGCCAATGGTTCCGCTCCTACGGCAACGAGAACTGGGAGTTCGACGAGCTCGGGCTGATGCAGCGCCGCTACGCCAGCATCAACGACCTGCCCATCGCTGCGGCCGAGCGCAAGTTTCACTGGAGCCGCGAGAACAACGGGCGGCGGCCGGACGAGCATCCGGGGTTGAGCGAATTGGGGCTGTAGAGGGCCGTTGCCTGTTGTCGGTTGTCCGTCGTCCGTTGGGCACGTGGCGGCGATTGACCCGCTTTTCCCGCAGAACAGACGACGGACAACCTGCATTCGCCGCCCCGCTCCCCTATAGTGGCACGTTGCCCGTTGCAGCCACCAGCCACTGTCATGGACTCCATCCGCATCCGCGGCGCCCGCACGCACAACCTGAAGAACATCGACGTCGATCTGCCGCGCGGCAGGTTGACGGTCGTCACGGGGCTGTCCGGCTCGGGCAAGAGTTCGCTCGCCTTCGACACGCTGTACGCGGAGGGGCAGCGGCGCTACGTGGAGTCGCTCTCCGCTTACGCGCGGCAGTTCTTGCAACGGATGGACAAGCCCGACGTCGATCGCATCGAGGGACTCAGCCCGGCGATCAGCATCGAGCAAAAGGCGGCCTCGCACAACCCGCGCTCCACCGTCGGCACGGTCACCGAGATCCACGACTATCTGCGGCTGCTCTACGCGCGCGCCGGCACGCCCTACTGCCCCGACCATCCGCAGCACGCGCTCGCAGCGCAGTCGGTCGCGCAGATGGTCGATGCCGCGCTCGCGCTGCCCGCGGACACCCGCGCGCTGGTGCTGGCCCCGGTGGTGCACGACCGCAAGGGCAGCTACGACGAATTGTTTGCCGATCTGCGCACGCAGGGCTTCGTGCGCTTTCGCATCGACGGTGCGGTGGTCGAGGCCGAAGACCTGCCGCCGCTTGCGCGCAGCGACAAGCACACGATCGATGTGGTGGTCGATCGGCTGAAGGTGCGGCCCGAGGCGCGCCAGCGTCTGGCCGAGTCGTTTGAAACCGCGCTGCGCATCGCCGATGGCCGCGCGCTGCTGCTCGACACCGACAACGGCTTGGAGACGGTGTTCTCCAGCCGCTTTGCCTGTCCAATCTGCGGCTTCTCGCTGGCGGAACTGGAGCCGCGGCTGTTCTCGTTCAACAACCCGGCTGGCGCCTGCCCGAGTTGCGACGGGCTGGGCACGCTCGAATACTTCGACCCGCAGCGGGTGGTGGCGCATCCCGAGCTATCGCTCGCGGCGGGTGCCATCCGCGGCTGGGACCGGCGCAATGCGCATTACTACGCGATGCTGGAGACGCTGGCCCGCCGTGCCAAGCTCGATCTCGACGCGGCGTGGGAGAGCCTGCCTGCGGAATTCCGCGCGCTGGTGCTGCACGGCAGCGGCGAGGAGAAAATCCCCTCCGCCTACGTGAGCGACAAGGGGCGCAAGATCGTGCGCCCGCATGTCTTCGAGGGCGTGCTGCCGACCTACGAGCGGCGCTGGCGCGAGACCGATTCGCCCGCGGTGCGCGAAGAACTCGCCAAGCTGCGCGCGGTCAAGCCCTGCCCGGCCTGCGACGGCGCGCGACTGAACCGCGCCGCGCGCCATGTGTTTGTCGGCGAAGGCTAGGCCAGGCGCGCGATCTACGAGCTGGAGCGGCTGCCGCTGGCCACCGCGCACGAGTACTTCACCACGTTGGAATTGCCCGGTAACAAGCGCGAAATCGGCGCGCGCATCCTGCGCGAGATCGGCGAGCGGCTGCGCTTCCTGACCGACGTGGGCCTGACCTACCTGACGCTCGACCGCGCGGCGGACACGCTCTCCGGCGGCGAGAGCCAGCGCATCCGGCTCGCCTCGCAGATCGGCTCCGGGCTGACCGGCGTGCTCTACGTGCTGGACGAACCGTCCATCGGCCTGCATCAGCGCGACAACGCGCGGCTGATCGCCACGCTGAAGCACCTGCGCGACCTCGGCAACACCGTGCTGGTGGTCGAGCACGACGAAGACGCGATCCGCGCCGCCGACCACGTGGTGGACATGAGACGGGGCGCGGGCGAGCACGGCGGGCGCGTGGTGGCTGCGGGCACGCCGGCCGAAGTCGAAGCCTCTGCCGACTCGCTGACCGGCGCGTACCTCTCCGGTCGCAAGCGGATCGCGGTGCCCGCCGCGCGCGTGCCGCCGGGCTTGAGCTGGCTGACGCTTGCCGGTTGCACCGGCAACAACCTCAAGCACGTGACGCTGCAACTGCCGGTGGGCTTGTTCGTCTGCGTGACCGGCGTGTCGGGGTCGGGCAAATCCACGCTCGTCAACGACACGCTGGCCGCGGCGGTGGCGCAGTCGCTGTACGGCTCGGCGGCGCAGCCGGCACCGCACGAGGCCATCGATGGGCTGGAGAACTTCGACAAGCTGGTGCTGGTCGATCAAAGCCCGATCGGCCGCACGCCGCGCAGCAACCCGGCCACGTACACGGGTCTCTTTGGGCCGATCCGCGAGCTCTTTGCGCAGACGCCCACCGCGCGCGAGCGCGGCTACGACGCGGGGCGGTTCTCGTTCAACGTCAAAGGCGGGCGTTGCGAGACCTGCCAGGGCGATGGATTGATCGAGGTGGAGATGCACTTCCTGCCCGACGTGTACGTGGCGTGCGACAGCTGCCACGGCCGCCGCTACAACCGCGAGACGCTGGAGGTGCGCTACAAGGGCCTGACGATTGCCGATGTGCTCGACCTCACCGTCGCGCAGGCGGCAGAGTTTTTCCGCCCGGTGCCGGGGGTGGCGCGCAAGCTCGACACGCTGCTCGACGTGGGGCTGGGCTACGTGCGGCTGGGGCAGAGTGCCACCACGTTGTCCGGCGGCGAGGCGCAGCGGGTCAAGCTCGCGCTCGAATTGTCGAAGCGCGACACCGGGCGGACGCTGTATGTGCTGGATGAGCCGACCACCGGCCTGCACTTTCACGACATCGAGTTGCTGCTCGCCGTGCTGCACCGGCTGCGCGAGGCCGGCAACACAGTCGTGGTGATCGAGCACAACCTGGACGTGATCAAGACCGCGGACTGGGTAATCGACTTGGGGCCGGAAGGGGGCGATGGCGGCGGGAGCATCGTCGCGGCGGGAGCGCCGGAGGCGGTGGCGGGGTGCGACGCGAGTCACACTGGGAAGTATCTGGCGCAGGTGCTGCGTAGCTCCGCGCGCAGCGGTTAGGGAAGTGCTGATTTATTCGCCACCGCGCATGCCTGACGACGTGTAGCGCTGCGACAATCGCGCTCATCGCAGATCGAGCGGGAACGATCATGCATCAGCGCAGCTTTGCCGAGATGGAGTTTGAGGGCAAGAGGAAGGTGACCCGGCGAGAGCGCTTCTTGGGTGCCATCGAAGCGGTGACCCCGTGGGCCGAGTTGGCCGAGCAGATCGAACCGTTCTATCCGAAAGGCGGCGGCCGTGGCCGCCCGCCGATCGGTTTGCAGCGGATGCTGCGCATGACCATCGCCCAGCAGTGCTTCGGGCTGTCCGACGAAGGCACCGAAGACGCCTTGTACGACAGCCAAGCCTTGCGCCAGTTTGTCGGCATCGACCTGGCGCGGGAAGACGCGCCGGACGCCACGACCTTGCTGAAGTTCCGCCGCCTGCTGGAAGCGCACCGGTTGACCGAGCGCATCTTCGCGGCGATCAACGCCCACCTGACCGAGCGCGGCCTGATCCTGAAGGAAGGCACGGTGGTGGATGCCACGATCATCGCGGCGCCGTCGTCGACCAAGAATCGGGAGGGTCGGCGAGATCCCGAGATGCATCAGACCCGCAAGGGCGATCAGTGGCACTTCGGCATGAAGGCGCACATCGGGGCGGACATGGACACGGGGCTGGTGCACAGCCTGGCGACCACGCCGGCGAACGCAGCGGATGTGACCTGTGCGCATGCACTGCTGCACGGTGAGGAGCGTCTGGCGCTGGGCGATGCGGGCTATCGCGGGGTGGACAGGCGACCGGAGCACCAAGGGCGGGCGGTGCAGTGGGAGGTGGCGCTGCGGCCGGGGCAGAGGCGGGCGTTGCCGAAGAACCGCGCGGGCCGGCAGGCTGAGCGCATCGAGCAATTGAAGGCGCGGGTACGTGCCTTGGTCGAGCATCCGTTTCACTGGATCAAAAACATCTTCGGCCTGAAGAAGGTGCGCTATCGGGGATTGGCGAAGAACACGGCGCAGTTGTTCACGCTGTTCGCGCTGGCCAACCTGATGATCGCGCGGCGGTGGTTGCTGGCGCCATGACGGGGAAGATGCGTCCAACGTCGGGGCGGTGCCCCCGAAACGACCTGCGGAGGCGTGGCGCCGTCGCGAAATCGCCTCCGCATCGACCGTGACGCCAGCCGGAAAGGCGCTGCGCTGAACTCCGATCCATGCGCCACCCATTCTTGCTCCGAAACACGATTACTTCAGCGCTTCCTTAAAGCCCCTCTCCCCCGGGAGAGGGGTTGGGGTGAGGGAAGACCATTGCCGACGAAGTGGTACGCGCCGCCGAGTCCGCAACCTATCTCTTGGCACGCTCGCTGCTAGCGTCCCCGCCCGCCAGTCCCCTCCATCCACTCCACCAACTCCACAAGGACAACCCACCATGTCGCGCACCCAACGCCGCGAGCTGCTGATCGGCGGCTCGCTCGCCGCTCTTGCCACCGCCATCCCCGCCGTCGCCCGCGCCCAGGGTAAGAAGATCAAGGTCGCCGCCATCTACACCGTGCCGGTCGAGCAACAGTGGGTGAGCCGCATCCACAAGGCGCTCAACGCGGCGGTCGCACGCGGCGAGATCGAGTACGTGTTCAGCGAGAACGTCGCCAACGCGGACTACGAGCGCGTGATGCGCCAGTACGCGGAGAAGGGCACGGACTTCATCGTCGGCGAGTCCTTCGCGGTGGAGGCCGCCGCGCGCAAGGTGGCCAAGGACTACCCGAAGATCGCCTTCCTGCTCGGCAGCTCGGGCCAGCCGCAGGCGCCCAACTTCTCGGTCTTCGACAACTACATCCACGAGGCCGCGTTTCTCACCGGCATGTTCGCCGGCGGCCTGACCAAGACCAACAAGATCGGCATGGTCGGCGGCTTCCCGATCCCCGAGGTCAACCGGCTGATGAACGCCTTCATGGCCGGCGCGAAGGAAGTGAATCCGAAGGTCGAGTTCATGGTCACCTTCATCAACTCCTGGTTCGACCCGCCCAAGGCGAAGGAAGCCGCCTTTGCGATGATCGACAAGGGCGCGGACGTGATGTACGCGGAGCGCTTTGGCGTGTCCGACGCTGCCAAGGAGCGCAAGGTGCTGGCCATCGGCAACGTGATCGACACGCAGGCGCAGTACCCGGAGACGGTGGTGGTGAGCGCGCTGTGGTTCATGGAGCCGACCATCGACGAGGCGCTGAAGAAGATCAAGGCCGGCAAGTTCACCGCCGAGGACTACGGCAAGTGGAGCTACATGGGCGTGAAGGGTTCGGCGCTGTCGCCGCTGGGCACCTTCGAGAAGAAAGTGCCGGCCGATCTCGTCAAGCGCGTGCGTGCGCGCGAGGCAGAAATCCTCGCCGGCAAGTTCACCGTCAAGATCGACGACAACCAGCCGAAGTCGACGGCCAAGTGACCCGCGCCCGGCACGGGTCATCCCGAGCGCAGCGAGGGATCCGCTCCGGTCGTGGGATGTGCCGGGCCTGAAACGATAACGGGGCGCTTATCGCGCCCCGTTTTCTCTTTAGAACGCCCAACTGAGTGCGAGCCGTCCGGTATTGGAGAAGACGCCGCCGCCGAAGGTGCCGCTGTATTCGAGGGCGAACTGGGTGGCGCCGCTGCGGGCCAGATCGAGCCGCAAGCCCACCAACGCACTGCTGCGCGCCAGCGGCACGCCGTAGACCGTCATCGCCGTGGTGGCCGGTGCCAGCGCGAAGCTCGCCTGCGACTCGGTATCGGTGTTGCCCAACTGGCCCACCCAACCCAGCCGCAGCCCCACCGCGCCGCGCCAGCCGTCTGCATCCAGCGGCAGCTCCGACTCCAGCCCCAGCCACACCGGCGCGCTGCTGCTGCGCTGGCTGGCCAGCGCCAGTTGCGCCCCCAGCGCGCCGGCCGACTCTGTCGCCGCCGGGCGCCACAACTGCTGATACGCCGCGCCGGCAAACGGCGCCAATGCCACGGGCGCCTCAAGCGGCAACCGCCACGCCGCCTCCACCGCCGCGCCCAGTGCGGGCAGCGTGTAGGAGGCCGTGTAGTTCTCCACGCTGCTGCCCACCGCCACCGTGCGCGAAGTACGCAGCCACTGCTGGCCGCCGTAGATCTGTCCGTCCACCCGCCAGCGCTGCGGCCGCCAGCTCACATAGGCGCCCAGCCGGAAGCCCGAGTAATCCGCGCTGCCGCCGTTGCTGCGATCCAGCCGCGTGCGCGCATCGTTGCCGCCCAGCGCCAGACCGGCACGCAGATCGTTGTCGATCTGCCGGTCGTAGCCCAGCGCCACCCCATAGTCGCGCAACTGCGCCTCGCTGGCATTGCCGTTGCCATCGAGCGTGCTGTCGGCCACGATCGGCGCCACCCACAGCCCGTCGGCCCCGGCCGCCGGTGCATCCGCCGCGACCGGCGACAGCCAGGAGCCGCCGCGGCCGCTGCGCAGCCGGGTCGCCACCGTCTGCTCGAAGGCGCGATTGGCCTGCTGCACGCCGAGCAAGGCGCTGGCGTGCACCTCGCCGGAGAGGCTGTCGTAGGCGGCTTGGGCGCTGGCTGCATCGGGCAGCGCGAACAAGGCCGTGTACAGCGGATCGAGCGGGCCTGGCCCGACCAGGAACTCGCGGTCCAGCGCGGTGGCCACCGCCGTCTGGTTGACGGTGGCCGCGCTGGCGGCAAAGTCGCCCGCGCTCACGTCCAGCCAGACCGCGTCGGCGCCATAGCCCAGCGCGTAACGCGCGAACAGCGCACTGACGGGCAAGGTGGTGCTGACGCCGGCAAACTGGCCGCTGACCCCGCCTTCGCTGGTGAGCAGCGTGTAGCGGATCCGGCCGCGATACCGGCCAGCCAGCGGATCGAGTTCGACCACGCCGCCTTGCAGTGTGGTCTGGCCCTGCACGGCGATCAAGTCGTTGTCGGTGCCGGCCACCGGCTGTGCGCTCGGTTGCAATTGCACTTGATAGGTGCTGCCGGCCGCCACGGTGAGATTGCCGGCAACCGTCAGCGTGCCGATGCCGCTGCCCGCCGGGGTGATGTTGCCGGCCAGCTGCAGGTTGCCGACCTGGCCGCTGCCGGTCAGTGTGGCGCCCGGGGCCACCGTGAGGCTGCCGCCCAGCCCCTGATTGACGACCAGGGTGCCGGCGGCCACCTGGGTGGCGCCGACGAAGGCGGCGCCGTCGCCGCTGTAGGCCAGCGTGCCGGCGCCGTCCTTGATCCACTGGCCCGAGCCGCTCACGCGGCCGGCGTAGGCGGCATCGGTGGACTGGTCAAAGCGCAGCGTGCCGCGGATGTCCACATCACCGGGCAGGCTGGCGGCATTGGCCACCAGGGTGCCGGCGCTGATCGTGGTCGGGCCGCCGTAGCTGTTGCTGCCGGTCAGCACCAGGGTGCCGGCACCGGTCTTCTCCAGCGGGCGGGCGCCACCGTCGGCGCTGATCGCGCCGGACTGGGTGGCGGTGCCCGCTGCGACGTTCAGGTCGGTCGTGTTGCTGGCCAGCACGATCGGTGCGCTGTTGGTCACGCCATCGGCATAGGCGACGGTCGAGCCGGTGGTGCGCAGGCTGCCGCTGCCAAGCGCGCCGCTGGCCTCCAGCGCCAGCGTGCCGGCGGCCAGCGTTAGCTCGCCCGAGTACGCCCCGGGGGCGGCAAGCGCCAAAGTGCCGCTGCCCGACTTGAGCAGTGCGCCGCTGCCAGTCAGGCCGCTGCCGAGTGTGAGGGTGCCGCTGACGGTGTCGATGCCCGAGGCGGCGCTGACCTGCACGCTACGCTGCATCGCGATGTCGGCGGTGGTTTGCAGCGTGCCGCCGGCCAGCAGCAGCGCACCGCCGGATGCGCCCAGCGCCGCATCGGCGCCGATCACGAGCCGGCCCTGCGACAGCGTGGTGCCGCCGCTGTAGCTGTTGGTGCCGGTCAGCGTCAGCGTGCCAGCGCCGCTCTTGACCAGTGCGCCGCTGCCGCCGATGCTGCCGGCGTAGCTGCCGGAGGCGACGTCAAGAGTCTTGCTGCCCAGCGCCACGCTGCTGCCGGTCACGCCGTCGAGCGACTTGATCGACGTGCTGGCCGCGATGCCGCTCACGTCGAAGCTCGTGCCGGTGGCTGCGAGGTTCACCCCGCTGGACTCGGCCACCGATCCAGCGCCACTCAGCGCCAACGTGCCGCCTTGCACTGTCGTGGCGCCGGTGTAGTTGTTGGTGCCTGACAGGGTGACGGTGCCGCTGCCGCTCTTGGTCAGGCCGCCGCTGCCGGCGAGCACGGCGCCGACGCTGCCGCTTTGCATCTCGTAGCTGGTAGCGGTGAGGGTGCCGTTGTCGATACTGCCCGCTGCCAGTGTCACCGCGTTCAGGGTCTGCGTGTAGCCGCCCAGGTCGAAGCTGCCGCCACCGACCGCGAGCGCGCTGCCGGCGGCCAGCCGCTCGGCCGCACCCAGGCGCAGCGTGCCGCCGGTGACGTTGACACTGCCCGCGGCTGCGCTGCCGCTGAGCGTGGTGGTGCCGCTGCGCTGGGTCAGCGCACCGCTGCCCAGGTTGGCCTCGACGGCTCCACCATCAAAGGTGTAGCTGGCCGCAGTCAGCGTGCGACCGCTGCCAGCGACCGTGCCGGCGCTCACCAGACTGCCCACGGCTTCGTCCGCGCCCAGCCGCAGCGTCGCACCCGTGGCCCCCGTCCCCGCGCCGCCGTCGGCTAGGGCGCTGCCGCCGGCCAGCGCCAGCGTGCCGGCCTGAACCTGAGTGCCGCCGCTGTAGCCGTTGGCGCCGCTGAGTACGAGCGTGCCGGCGCCGATCTTGGTGAGGCTGCCGCTGCCGCCGATGCTGCCGGCATAGCTGCCGGAGGCGACATCGAGGGTCTTGCCGCCCAGCGCTACGCTGCTGCCGGTCACGCCGTCGAGCACCTTGATGCGGGTGGCCGCAGTGATGTTCGAGATGTCGAAGGCCGCGCCCGCGCTGCCGAGGCTGAGGCCGCTGGAGTCGGCAATCGAGCCACTGCCGCTCAAGGCCAGCGTGCCCGTCGAGACCGTGGTCGTGCCGGTATAGGTGTTGGCTCCCGACAGGGTGACGGTGCCGCTGCCGCTCTTGGTCAGGCTGCCGCTGCCGGCGAGCACGGCGCCGACGCTGCCGCTTTGCACCTCGTAGCTGGTACCGGTGAGAGTGCCGTTGTCGATGCTGCCGGCCGCCAGTGTCACCGCGCCGACCGTCTGCGCAAACCCGCCCAGATCGAACTGACCGCTGTTGACCGTCAGCGCAGTGCCGGTCGGCAAGCGATCCGAGCCGGCGAGGCGCAGGGTGCCTTGCTGGATGGTCGTGTCGCCGGTGTAGGTGCTCGCGCCGCCGAGCACCAAGGTTCCGGTGCCGACCTTGTCCAGCCCTTTGGCGCCGAACAGCGGCACGTCGATCGTCGCGGTGACTCCGCCATCCACGTTGAGGAAGCTCGCCGCGGAGGGGCCGGCCGCCGCGTCGCCGAGCAGTTCCAGTCGGCCGCCGCTGGTCGAACTCAGCGTGTAGCCGTTGGCCGTGAATTGCAGACCCTGGAAACCTCGGTCGCCCTGCACGGCGACAGCGCCGCCCGAGCCGCCAAAGACGCCGACTTGCCCGCCCCACGGCCCGGCCACGCCGCTCAAGGCATCCAGCCAGTTGGCCGTGGCCGCATCCCAGTTGCCGCTGCCGCCGCCGGCGCCGTTGCCATTCCATAGCTGCACTTCTTGCCCACCGCGACTGACCAGCAGGTTGACAAAGCCGAAGCCCACCCGTACCGCGCCCGTGTATCCAGCCGGCAAGCTGCCGACGTTAAGCGTGTTGTTGACGAACGTGCCGGGCGCAGCAAAGTCGAACAGGCGATAGGCTCCCGACAGGGCGCTGCCGCTGGCATTGACGGTCCCGTCGAGCACGAAATTGCCGAGCACCACCGTCCGGTCCGCGGCTGTGCCCAAACGGTAGTCGAGCACACTGCCGGGGCCGAGAGTGAGCGCACCGACCGTCAAGGTGCCGGGCGCGCTGAGGCCGCCGGGAGCGAGCCGGCCGCCGCTGCCGATCGTCACGCTGCCGGCGACGCTCCCGCTGCCGCCCAGCGTGGCGCCGCTGGCGACGGTCGTGCTGGTACTGCCCAGCGTGCTGTCCACTTGCAGGCGACCGGCCGCGACCGTCGTCGCGCCGGTGAAGGCGCCTGCCGCTCCGGCGATGACGAGGGTGCCGGTTCCCGCCTTGGTCAGCGTGCCGCCGGTGCCGGACAGGGCCCCGGACCACAGCAACTGGCTCGAGCCAGAGACCTCGATCCCGCCGTTGCCGACGATGCCGAGCGCGCGCCCGCTGGTAAAGCTCGCGTCGGCGCGCAGGCTGCCGTTGCCCAGCACCAGCCCGCCGCTGCTGGCGCCGAGGGCACCGTCGGCGCTCACCGCCAGCGTGCCGGCGGTAATCGTCGTGCCGCCGCTGTAGCTGTTGCCTGTGTTGGCGAGCACCAGGGTACCGGCACCGATCTTCTCCAGCGGGCGTGCACCGCCCGCTTCCGAGATCGCACCCGACTGGGTGGCGCTGCCGCTGGCGACCTGCAACTGCGCGCTGTTGCTGTCGATGATGATCGATGCTGCATTGGTGACGCCATCGGCGTAGTCGACGATGGAGCCCGTGGTCCGCAGGCTGCCGCTCCCGAGCGCACCCGTGGCGCCCAGCCGCAGCGTGCCTTGTGCCAGCGTCAGTTGCCCGCTGTAGCTCCCGGCGGCATTCAACGCCAGCGTGCCGGCGCCGGATTTGGTCAACGCGGCGCTGCCGGCCAGTCCGGTGGACAGCGCGAGCGTGCCGGCCGACGTGTCGATGCCGGATGCGGGCTGGACTGTGATCGCCCGTGCCGAGGCGATGTCGGCCGTGGTACGCAGCGTGCCTCCATCCAAGGTGACGGCCCCGGCGGATGCGCCGAGTGCGCCGTCGGCGCCAATCGCCAGAGTGCCGCCGCGGATCGAGGTGCCGCCGCTGTAGGCGTTGGTGGCGCTTGCTAGGGTTAGGGTGCCGGCACCGGACTTCTCGACGCGGCCGATGATCACCTTGGCGCAGTTGCCGGCGATGGCGGTGCATTCGGCAATCGTGCCCGCGTACGTACCGTCGAAGTCTTGGTTCCAACGCAGCGTCGCCATGCTGCCGGAGACTGCAAGGTAATCCGGGTCGCCCGGCAGCGCACTGGCGTCCACATAAAGTCGTTCGCCAAAAGTCACGCCCCAGGGCAGCGACGCGGTGTCGGCGACCAAGGTGCCGCCGGAAATCCACCACTGCGGCGCCACGTTGTTGGCGGGCCGATAGGTCGCGTTTGCCGTCCCCGTCAAAGTCCAGGTGCTTGGCCCCTGCTTGTAGAAATTGCCAAACCCCTGAAACTGCGGCGTGGTCGCCGTGGCCGAGTAGTTGCCGATCCGCGAGGTGTCGAAACTCGAGGCGCCCTCGCCGGAAAGTGCCAGTGTCGCCGGTGCACGGCCGCGGCTGACATCCGAAGCCGTGTCGCTGGACCGCACCACCCCGGTGATCGACCAGCCCGGCCGCACGGCGAGCGTGCCCTTGCGCTGCTGATTCAATCCCAGATCGATACTGCCGTCGATCGTGCCGGAGTTGATCACCATGTCCGGTGAGTGGCGCAGATCGAGATCGCCGCGGATGAGGCCGCTGTTGTTGAGCAGGAAGTTTTGCCCGCCGTTGTTTTGTGTGAAGTCGGCGATGACGATTGGACTGCCGCTGCCAGCCAGGATCTGTCCCGTGTTGATGATCGTCAGCGGAGCGCTGCGGCCGCTCCCGCCGCCCGAGTCGCTGCCGTCGAATGTGCTCGCTTGACGGATCTGGCCTTGGACGATCCCGTTGTTCTCGAAGCGCACACTGCCGCCGTCGTGCGAACTGCCGGTTCCAGACTGAAAGTAGTCGATCGCCCGCACCACCGTCGGACCGCCGATAGTGCCGTTATTGACGAGCGTGGTGACGCCCAGCGGAACCATGGTGCCGAACGGGCGACCGATCGTGAGCGAAGCCGGCGAGGTCGATGTTGGCTGCGTGGCCGTGAGCGCCGCGCCCAATTGCACAGTCACGGTGTTGCCGCTACCGGTGACGGTGCAAGGTGTGGTGTTGTCGCCGGTGACGACGACCGATTGGTTGGCTACGGTGATGTTCGGGCAAGTGGTCTGGGCTGACGTCGGGGCGACCGCACCGGCGGTGAGCAGTCCGCCGACAATCCAGCAGGCTGCGCCGGCCAGTCCTGCGCGCGGGTGAGGCAAGGCCGCGGCATGCGTCGAGTACGCTTCGCCGACGGCAAGGGCGCAGGCGCGCAGGCGCCAATGATGATGGTCTCGTTTCATCGCGGTCTTTCTCATGAACATGGCGTGCGCAGCGCCGCAGCCGGCACGGACCGATTCAAGGTCCGATTGTCTGTCATTTTCGACCCGTCAGAACTCACAGATGACCAACGACGTATGGACGGAAGAAGGTCACATCGTTTTCGGCGCCCGGCGTGAGAGCGGCCCCCTCTAGACCGCAACCATTCCGCGATGGCCCTCCTCCGCCTGTCCCACATCGCCAAGCGCTTCGGTGCACTGGTCGCCAACGACGACATCTCGTTGACGCTCGACCGCGGCGAGGTGCTGGCGCTGCTGGGAGAAAACGGCGCCGGCAAGTCCACGCTGGTGTCGATTCTCTTTGGCCACTATCGCGCCGACGCGGGCCGCATCGAGATCGACGGTGCGCCGCTGCCGCCGGGTGAGCCGGCGGCGGCGCTGGCTGCCGGCATCGGCATAGTCCATCAGCACTTCACGCTGGCCGATAACCTGTCGGTGCTCGACAACGCCACCATCGGCACCGAGCCGCTGTGGCGGCTGCGTTCGCAGCGCGGCGCGGCACGGCGCAAACTGACCGAGACCGCGCAGCGCTTCGGGCTTGCGGTCGATCCCGACGCGCGCGTGGCCACGCTCTCGGTCGGCGAAAAGCAGCGTGTCGAAATCCTCAAGGCGCTGTACCGCGGCGCGCGCATCCTGATCCTGGACGAGCCGACCGCGGTGCTTACGCCGCAGGAGTCCGAAGCGCTGTTCGCGACGCTCAAGCAGTTCGTGCGCGAAGGGCTGGCGGTGATCTTCATCAGCCACAAACTGGACGAAGTGCTGGCGGTGGCCGACCGGGTGGCCGTGCTGCGCGCGGGCAAGCTCGTGGCCGAGCGGCCGGCTGCCGGCGCCACCAAGGCCGAACTCGCCGCGCTGATGGTCGGGCGCGAGCTCGCCCCGGCGCCTGCGCGCACCCCGCGCGAGCCGGGGCCGGTCGTGCTGGCACTGGACGAAGCGGCCACCGCCGGCGGCGGTCGCGCCGCACTGCATGGCGCGAGCCTCACCGTGCATGGCGGCGAGATCGTCGCCATCGCCGGCGTAGCCGGCAATGGACAGCAGGCGCTCGCGCGACTGCTGTTCGCCCTGACGCAACCCGTGCGCGGCCGCATCACGCTGCACGGCAAAGCGTACCCGGCCACCCCGCGCGCGCTGGGCGCTGCGGGTGTAGCGCGTGTACCGGAAGACCGCCGCAGCGAAGGTAGCGTGGGTGAGTTGTCGCTGTGGGAAAACGCCGCGATCGAGCGGCTGCGCACACCGCGTTTTGCGCGCGCGGGTGTGCTGCGGCGGGGCGCGATGCGCGCGTTTGGCGCGGAGCTTGTCGGCGACTTCGACGTGCGCGGGTCACTGACGAGTCCAGCGCGGCTGCTGTCGGGCGGCAACTTGCAGAAGCTGATCCTGGGTCGCGCGCTGTCGGCAGCGGCCTCTGACGGCAGCCCGCGGTTGATCGTCGTTGATCAACCGACCTGGGGTTTGGATGTCGGCGCGGTCGCTGCGATCCACGCACGCTTGATCGCCGCGCGGGACGCCGGCGACGCGGTGCTCGCCATTAGCGAAGACCTCGACGAGATCTTCGCGCTCGCCGACCGCATCGCCGTGATCAACCACGGTCGCATCGTCGAAACCCGCGCCGCGCGCGACTGGACGCTGGCGGAGCTGGGTCTCGCCATGGCAGAACGAAGGGCGGCGTAAAGTAGTTCTCCCCATGGCCGAGATCGACCTTTCTCCGGCGCTTGCCGCCGACCGTCGCGAACTCAACGGTCGCAGCGGACGCCTCACCTACTACGTCGCCGGCAGCGGCGCGCCGGTGCTGCTCCTGCACAGCATCAACGCGGCAGCCTCGGCCTATGAGGTGAAACCCGCGTTCGAGCACATCGTGCGCACCCGCCGCGCCTACGCGCCCGACCTGCCGGGCTATGGCTTCTCCGACCGCTCGCCGCGCCGCTACGACGTGGCGCTGTTCTGCGACGCGGTGCGCGACCTGTTGGACGCGATCGCCGCCGAACGCGGCGCAACCCCGGTGGACGTGCTGGCGCTGTCGCTGGCGAGCGAGTTCGCCGCGCGCGTGGCGGTCGAGCAGCCGCAGCGCTTCCGCACACTGACCCTTGTCACACCGACCGGCTTCAATCGCGGTGCCGACAAAATGCGCGGCGCGCCCGGCAGCAACCGCGAAGTGCCCGGCGTGTACGCGACCGCCACCTTCCCGTTGTGGCGCAGCGCGCTCTTCAACGGGCTGGTCAGCCGCGCCAGCATCCGCTATTTCCTCAAGCGCACCTTCGGCGCGGACTCGGTGGATGAAGGCCTGGACGATTATGCCTGGCGCACCACCCACCAACCGGGCGCGGCCAACGCACCGTTCGCCTTCCTGTCCGGACGCCTGTTCAGCGCCGACATCCGCAACGTCTACGAACGGTTGACGGTGCCGGTCTGGCTCGCGCACGGCACGCGCGGCGACTTCCGCGACTTTTCCGAAAGCCAGTGGACCCGCGCCCGCGCCAACTGGCAGGTGCAGGCCTTCGAGAGCGGCGCGATCGTCTACTTCCAGCAACCGGCC
>JAJTHJ010000377.1 GCA_021298875.1 Burkholderiales bacterium
AAGTGCTCTCCGCCGTCGCCGGCTGGCGCGCGACGGCACGGGCGCTTGGCATCGGTGCGGAGGAAATCGAACTCACGGCGCCGGCGTTTGCCGCGGGTGGAAAGTAACCGGCGCCGCCCGGCGACTGACGCACATGCCGTACCGCGACCGCGGGCGCGCCGCGTCAGCCGGCGACGGTGGCGAGCACCTCGTCGAGCGTGCGCTTCGACGCCTGCTCCTCGGCTTGGGTCGTCGGCGCAATGCCCGCAGTCATGATCGCCGCTTTCCACAACGCCCAAGCCTTACCGCGCTGCCAGGTCGCCGCATCCAGCCCCAGCGTTGCACGGAAGGTCTCGCGCTGCGGCGCCCGCAGGTAGCTCCACGCGATCGCCAGGTCGCAGGCTGGGTCGCCGACGGCAAGCTGGCCAAAGTCGATGACCGCCGCTAGCCGGCCCGCGCGGACCAGCAGATTCCCGGGCGCGATGTCGCCGTGAACCCAGACCGGCGGCTGCGCCCACGCCGACGCCAAGCCGGCGTCCCACACGCGGAGCGCGACCTCGGCGTCGATCCGGTCGCGCAGGACCGCAAACGCCTCGCGTGCCTGTGCGTCGTAAACGCCGAGCGCGCCGCCGCGATGGAAGTTGTCCTCCCCGGCCGCCGGCCCGTCCGCCGCGGGAACGGCCCGCAGGGCATTCAGAAAACGAGCCAGGTCCGTTACGAACAAGTGCAGGTCGCTCGGCGGGCGGCTCGCCACGGTGTCGCCGTCGATCCAGCGGTAGACCGACCAGGCAAACGGATAGCCGCAGCCGGGCCGGCCCTGCGCCAGCGGCTGGGGAATCTCGACGGGCAGATGCCGGCGCAGGTACGGCAGCCAGCGCTGCTCGCGCGGCACTTGCGCTGCGTAGGCCTGCGCGCTCGGCAGCCGCAGCACCATGCCGCTGCCCAGCAGAAAGCTTCGGTTGTCCCAGCCCTGCGTCGGCATGGCGCGCACCGGCAAGTGCGCCCAGTGCGGAAACTGCTCCGCGACCAGCCTGCGCGCCAGCGCGGCGTCGATTGTTGGTTGTTCGTCCTGCATCGGTCGAAGACCTTTCCAACGCCTGCGGCCGGCCGCAAGCTGCGATATCCACACAAGCAAGTCCGCGCTCCTGCACGGCGGACGGTAAACGGTACGCGCCGGTTCGACCGCGCAAGGGGAGTCGAGCGGCGACGACTACCGCATCGCCACCCAGTGCAGGCCGTGTGGTTACAGCGGCTGTTTTTCCGTTAAGTCGCCGTTAAGAATCGCGGCGTAGCTTTCGCCCCATAGGTTGACGGCTTTCCCCAAAAGCCGGCTTCCTCACTCGACTTCAAGCGCCGCCCCGTGCGGCGCTTTTCTTTTGGCGCGGCCCGCGCTGCGTAGACTGCGCGCCTCTCTGCTTCCCCTGCCGCGCGCCATGAACTACCGCCGCCTCGGCCCCTCGGGCCTGCTCGTCCCCGAACTGTCTCTCGGCTCCTGGGTCACCTACGCCAACCAGGTGGACACCCGCGCCGCCCGCGAGTTAATGGCCGCCGCGTACGACGCCGGCGTCACCTTCTTCGACAACGCCGAGATCTACGCGAACGGCGAGAGCGAGCGGATCATGGGCGCGGCATTGAAAGAGCTGGCCTGGCCGCGCATCAACTACGTGGTCTCGACCAAGTTCTACTGGGGCCTGCGCGGTGGCGTCTACGACAACAACACGCTGAGCCGCAAGTACCTGCTGCACGCGATCGACGGCTCGCTCGCGCGCCTGCAACTGGACTACGTGGACCTCGTCTACTGCCACCGCCCCGACGAAAACACGCCGGTCGAAGAAACGGTGTGGGCGATGCACGACATCATCCGCTGCGGCAAGGCGCTCTATTGGGGCACCAGCGAGTGGAGCGCGCAACAGATCGCTGCTGCCTGCGCGGCGGCCGACCGCCACCACCTGCACCGGCCCATCGTCGAGCAGCCGCAGTACAACCTGTTTCACCGCAAGCGCGTTGAGCAGGAGTACGCACCGCTGTACCGCGAGCCGGGGCTGGGGCTGACCACCTGGAGCCCGCTCGCCTCGGGCCTGCTGACCGGCAAGTACCGCGCCGGCATCCCCGCCGGCTCGCGCGGCACGCTGGCCAACTACGGTTTTCTGCGCGAGGGGCTGACCGACGCTGGGCGCAACGCCAAGGTGGCGCAGTTAAGCGCCATCGCCGCCGACCTCGGTGCGACCACCGGCCAGCTCGCGCTTGCCTGGTGCCTCGCGAACCCCAACGTCAGCAGCGTGATCACCGGCGCGACCAGTGTCGCGCAACTGCGCGAGAACCTGGCTGCCGCGGAAGTGGTGGCCAAGCTCACGCCGGAGGTGCTGGGGCGGATCGAGGTGGCGATCGGGGACGACTACGACTGATGCGGCGTCGCCGGTCGCGGCGCGTCGTGGCCTGGCCCCCGCAGTCCGTCGCCGGTCGCACACGGCTTTCGCCACCGGCCCGCCCCGAGCAAGCTGCGCGCCACTGCCGCGCTGGAACCCGACCATGACACCACCCACCGACGAGCCGACCCGCCTGCGCTACGCGCGCATGGCAGGCGGCGTCTACCTGCTGCTGATCCCGCTCTACATGGGCGGGCTGATGATCGCCAACCACGCGATCGGCGACGGCGATTTTGCGGAGGCTGCTCGCTCGGTGGCGGCGCAGCCGGCGCTCTACCGCTTTGGGCTGCTGCTGCAACTGTTGTGCTCGGTGTTTACCGTCGTGCTGGCCTTTGCGCTGTACGTGGTGCTGCGGCCGGTCGATGCGCTGCTCGCGCAGCAGGCGATGATCTGGCGGCTGGCCGAGGCGGCAGTCGGTGCCACGGCCACGGTGATCGCCTTTGGCCGGCCGGCGTTGTACGTGGCGGCGGCAGAGGCCGCGTCGCTCACCGCCGAGCAAGGCGCGGCGGTGAGCGCCATGGCGCGCGCGATGCACCTCGGCGGGTTTGCCGCCGGCATCTTGTTTTTCAGCGTGGGTTCGACGCTGTTCTTCACGTTGTTCCGCCGCACCGATTGGCTGCCGCGCTGGCTGTCGGCGCTCGGTGTGTTCGCCTCGGTGCTCACCGCCTTCGTCGCGATCGGCCTGCTCGTGTGGCCGCAGGCGAGCTTCGTGGAGATCGGCTGGCTGCCGATCTTCGTGGCCGAGATACTCACGGGCCTATGGCTTCTCGCTAAAGGCCGGCCGAGTCAAACGCAGTCGCGCAGCCGCAGCGACGCCTAGCCGTTGAAGATGCACACGCCCATCGACGAGCCGACCCGCCTGCGCTACGCGCGTCTGGCGGGCGGCCTTTATCTGCTGCTGCTCGCCATGTTCATCGCGGGCCTCGCGCTCGCCGACCGCGCGCTCGGCGACGGCGGCTTTGCGGAGGCGGCGCGCTCCGTGGCGGCGCAGCCGGCGGTCTATCGGTTTGGGTTGCTGCTGCAACTGCTGCACGCGGTCTTGACCGTGCTGCTGGCCGTTGCGCTGTACGTGCTGCTGCAACCGGTCGATGCGCTGCTCGCGCAGCAGGCGATGATCTGGCGGCTGGCTGAGGCGGCAGTCGGCGCGGTGGCCATCGTGATCGCCTTTGGGCGGCCGGCGCTGTACGTGGCGGCGGCCGAAGCCGGCACGCTCACCGCCGGGCAGGGTGCGGCCGTGAGTGC
>JAJTHJ010000194.1 GCA_021298875.1 Burkholderiales bacterium
CCAGGGAAGCCGGTCAGTTCCTGACCGGTTTCCCTGTCTGCATCATCCCCATCATCCGCTCTTGCGACTTGGGGTGATTGACCAGTTGCGCAAAGTACTTGCGCTCGAGGTCGAGCAGCCATTGCTCATCGACCAGGCTGCCGGCTTCGACGTCGCCGCCGCACAGCACTTCGGCAATGCAACTGGCGAGGAACATGTCGTGCGCGCTGATGAAGCCGCCGTCGCGCATGTTGACGAGCTGCGCCTTGATCGTCGCCACGCCCGAGCGCCCCGCCACCGGCACGCCGCGCAGCTTGAGCGGCGGGCGGTAGCCCTCCGCCTGCGTGGCAAACGCCTCGCCAATGGCCGTCCACAGCACTTCGTGCGTATTGAAGACAACCGTGTCGGTCGGCAGCAGGTAGCCCATTTGCTTGGCTTCGAGCGCGGAGGTCGCCACCTTGGCCATCGCCGCGTTCTGGAACCAGTTCTTCACGAAGGCGAACACATCGGTCATCCCCGCCGCCTGCGCGGCGAGACCGGCGCGGATCGCGCCTTCCTTCAGCCCGCCGGCGCCGGGAATCAGGCCTACGCCCACCTCCACGAGACCGATGTAGCTTTCCAGATGCACGACGCGGCGGGCCGAGTGCAGCGCGAGTTCGCAACCGCCGCCAAGCGCCAGTCCCTGCATCGCGGAGACCACCGGCACCTGCGCGTACTTCAGGCGCATCAGCGCGTCTTGCATCTTGCGCTCTTCGGCCTCGATCGCCTTGGCCCCGCCGGACATGAACACCGGCAGCATCGCCTGCAAGTCCGCGCCGGCCGAGAACGGCTGGTCGGGAGACCAGATCACGAGGCCGCGGTACTGCGCCTCGGCCAGCTCGATGGCCTTGAGCAAGCCGGCGATCACGCCGGGGCCGATGGTGTGCATCTTGGTTTTCAGCGAGAAGAGCAGCACCTCGCCCGCCATGCCCTGCTCGATCTTCCAGATGCGGCAGGACTCGTCCTCATGGATCGTCGTGCCGCCGGTGTGGCCGGTGGCCGTGCCTTCGCCGGCCAGCGGTGCGCGGAACAACTGCTTCGCGTAGACCGGCAGCTGCGAGCGCGGCACGAAGCGCTTGGCACTCGGGCTCCACGAGCCTTCGGCCGTGTGCACACCGCCCGCCTTGGCGACGGGGCCGTCGAAGACCCACTTCGGCAGCGGCGTGCTGGCGAGCGCCTCGCCGGCGTCGATGTCGGCCTGCACCCACTCGGCCACCTGCTTCCAGCCCGCAGCCTGCCAGGTCTCGAAGGGACCCGTGCTCCAGCCGAAGCCCCAGCGCAGCGCGAAGTCCACGTCGCGCGCAGTGTCGGCAATCGACTCCAGATGCACGGCGATGTAGTGGAACGCGTCGCGGAAGATCGCCCACAGGAACTTCGCCTGCGGGTGATCGGTTTCGCGCAGGAGCTTCAACCGCTCGGCGGCGTCCTTCTTCTTCAGAATGCGTGCGATCAACTCGTCGGCTTTGCCGGTCGAGTCCACGTAGTCGCCCTTCACAGGGTCGAGCACCTTGATCGCCTTGCCGTCCTTGCGATAAAAGCCGGCCTTGGTCTTCTGTCCGAGCGCGCCCTTGTCCACCAGCAGCTTCAGCACCGGCGGCGTGGCGTAGTGCGCGGCAAAGGGGTCGGCCGATGCGGGGAGTGTCTCCTGCATCGTGCGGATCACGTGCGCCATCGTGTCCAGGCCCACCACGTCGGCGGTGCGGAAGGTCGCGCTCTTGGCACGGCCGAGCTTGGTGCCCGTGAGATCGTCCACCACGTCGAACGGGATGCCGTACTTCTCCGCCTCCTTGAAGGTGGCGAGCATGCCGAAGATGCCGACCCGGTTGGCGATGAAGTTCGGCGTGTCCTTCGCGCGCACCACGCCCTTGCCAAGCGTGCTGGTGAGGAAGGTTTCCAGGTTGTCGAGGATGTCGGCGCGGGTGGCGGGCGTGGGGATCGGTTCCACCAGATGCATGTAGCGCGGCGGGTTGAAGAAGTGCACGCCGCAGAAGCGGGCCTTCAACTCCGCGTCCATCGCCTCGGCCAGTTTTTCGATCGACAGGCCCGAGGTGTTGGAGGCGAAGATCGCCCCCGGTGCGATATACGGCGCCACCTTGCGATACAGGTCGTGCTTCCAGTCCATCCGCTCGGCGATGGCCTCGATCACGAGGTCGCAGCCGCGCAGCACTTCCAGATGCTCGTCGTAGTTGGCGGCTTCGACGTATTGCGCGTCGTCCTTGACGCCGAAGGGCGCCGGCGAGAGCTTCTTCAGATTGTCGATCGCGCGCAGCACGATGCCGTTCTTGTTGCCGCTCTTGGTGTCGACCAGGTCGAACAGCACGACCGGCACCTTGGCATTCACGCAATGGGCCGCGATCTGCGCGCCCATCACGCCGGCGCCGAGGACGGCGACTTTGCGGATGTTGAAGTTGTTCATGAGTTCCTCGTGATCTGTGATCCGTGATCGGTGATCCGTTGACTCGCCGCCGTGACCCAACGGATCACGGACGACGGATCACGGATCACAGTGTTCAAAACATTTCCGCCGGCAACTCCATCACCGCCTTCGCCCCCGCGCGCGCGGCGCGGATGCGCCAGGCGGTCTCCGGCAGCAGCCGCTGGAAGTAGAAGCGCGCAGTGGCGAGCTTGGCGATGTAGAAGGGATCGACCGCGTCCCCATCGGCCTTGATGCGGGTCAACGCGACCCGCGCCATTTTCGCCCAGAAGTAGGCGAGCACCAGATGGCCAAGCACGCGCAGGTAGTCGGTCGCCGCAGCGCCGGCTTCGTCCTGATTGGCAAAAGCCTTCATGCCGAGCTCAGTCGTCAGCTTGGTGACCTTGTCGCCCAAGTCCGCCAGCGGCGTGACGAACTCGTTCATATCGGGCGAGGTGCCATGCTCCTCGATAAAGGCCGCGACCAGCTTGCCGAACTTCTTCAGCTTCGCACCGTTGTCCAGCAGCACCTTGCGGCCGATCAGGTCGAGCGCCTGGATGCCGTTGGTGCCCTCGTAGATCTGGTTGATCCGCGCATCGCGCACGTACTGCTCCATGCCGTTGGCGCGGACGTAGCCGTGGCCGCCCCACACCTGCTGGCACTGCACGGCGATCTCCAGCCCGTTGTCGGTCATGAAGGCCTTAACGATCGGCGTCATCAGCGCCATCATGTCGGCGCCGAACTTGCGCGCCTCCTCGTCCGGGTGATGCAGCTGCGCGTCGCCTTGCAATGCCGTCCAGTAGGCAAAGGCGCGGCTGCCCTCGGTGTACGCGCGCGCGGTGAGCAGCATCTTGCGCACGTCGGCATGCACGACGATCGGGTCGGCCGGCTTGTCGGTGGCCTTCGGCCCCGACAGCGAACGGCCCTGGATGCGGTCGCGCGCATAGGCCACCGCATTCTGGTAGGCGACTTCGGCAATGCCCAGGCCCTGCACGCCCACCGCCAGCCGCGCGCCGTTCATCATCACGAACATGGCATTGAGCCCCTTGTTGGGCTCGCTCACCATCCAGCCGGTGGCGCCGTCGAGAATCATCTGGCAGGTGGCGCTGCCGTTGATCCCCATCTTGTGCTCGATGCCGCCGCAGTAAATGCCGTTGCGCGCACCGACCGTGGCGGACTCGCCTTCGCCCACCGGCAGAAACTTCGGCACCACGAAGAGCGAAATTCCCTTCACACCCGCGGGAGCGTCCGGCAGCCGCGCCAGCACCAGGTGGATGATGTTGTCGGCCAGATCGTGCTCACCGGAAGAAATGAAAATCTTCTCGCCAGTGATCTTGTAGCTGCCGTCGGCCTGCGGCTCGGCCTTGGAGCGCAGCAAGCCAAGGTCCGTGCCGCAATGCGGCTCGGTCAGGCACATGGTGCCGGTCCACTCGCCGCTGGTCAGTTTGGGCAGGTACAAATCCTTCTGCGCCTTGGAGCCGTGCGCCAGCAGGCATTCGTAGGCGCCGACCGTCAGCCCCGGATACATCGCCCAGGCCTGGTTGGTCGAGTACTGCATCTCGTAGAACGCGATTTGCAGCAGATGCGGCAGCCCCTGGCCGCCGTACTCGGTCTCGGCCGCCAAGCCCTGCCAGCCGGCCGCACGGAAGGCGTCGTAGGCGGCGCGAAAGCCCTTGGGCGCGGTGACCGTTTTGGCGGCGGCGTCGTAGGTGCAGCCTTCGGCATCGCCCGATTGATTGAGCGGCAGCAACATCTCGGCGCAGAACTTGCCGGCCTCTTCGACCACTTGATTCAGCACGTCGGCATCGACGTCCTTGTAATGCGGCATCTGGCCGAGAAATTCGGCGGCGCCCAGCACTTCGTGCAGCACGAATTGCTGGTCGCGCAACGGGGGGGTGTAGATCGGCATAGGTCGTTCTCCGTGACAAGTCAGTGAGGTTGGCGCGCGGCGCGCGGCGCGGCTTTGCGGATGGCCGGTTTGCGGCGGGCGGGCGCGCTGGCGTCGGCCAGCAGCCGCGTCAGCCCGACGCGCGTACGCGCCACGCTGTGCGCGGAACGCAGCAGGCGCGCGTCCTGGTGCAACGCCAGCATCAGCCCATAGATCTCGAACACCAGTTGCTCGGCGTCGGTGTCGCGCCGCAGATGGCCGGCGTCAATCGCCTGCGCGATCGCTTCCAGCAACTCGCCCTTCCAGCCGGCAACGAGCGCGACCAGCGCGTCCCGCAGCGGGCCGGGTCGGTCGTCGTACTCGGCGGCCCCGGCCATCATCAGACAACCCTGCTCCACCTCGCGCGCCAGCCACGCGACCCAGCGATCGAGGATCGTGCGCAACCGCGGCAGCCCGCGCGGCGCGCGCACTGCGGGACGCAGCACGTCGTCGACGAAGCGCTGCGCGTAGTCGGCCAGCACCGCACGTTGCAGTTCCTCGCGCGAGCCGAAGTGGGCGAAAACGCCACTCTTGCTCATCTGCGTCTCGTGCGCCAGCACGCCGATCGTCAAGGCCTCCAGCCCGTCGCGGCGGGCCAGGGCAAGCGCGGCCTCGACGATGGCGGCGCGCGTGGCCTCGCCCTTGCGGGGACGCAAGGGTGCGGCAATCGAGCGCAGGGCAGCGGCCAAGGGCATCGTGGAACAGACGAACCGCCGCGAACGGGCGGTCGGAAAAAACGAATGATCGTACTATTTCCGACCTCGCCGCTACGGTCAACCCAAAGCGCTAGAGCACCACCCCTAATGCTGCGGCGCGGCGAACTCCTGCACCAGGTGATCGACGAACAGGCGCACCTTGGCTGAGAGGTGGCGGCGGCTCGGGTAGACCGCCCAGATGTCGCTGCGCTCGCCACCGAATCCAGACAGCACCGGCACCAATCGGCCGTCGGCCAGGTAGGGCGCGACGATGAAGTCCGGCTCGCGCACGATGCCGAGGCCGGCCACCGCGGCTGCCGCCAGCAGATCGCCGCTGTTGGCGTGCAGCGCCCCGGTGGCGTGAACCCGATGCGGCCGGCCCCGAGCGTCGGTCAGCCGCCAAACGCCGGGCGTCGGCGCATGTGCGTAAGTCAGCAACACGCAGTGCGCCAGATCGGCCACGGTCTTGGGTTCGCCCCGCGCCTTCAGGTAGGCGGGCGACGCCGCCATCACCAGCCGCATCTCGCCCAGCCGCCGCGCCACCAGTGCCTCGCTGCCCACCGCGCCGACGCGGACTGCGAGGTCGAAGCCTTCTTCGACCAGATCGATCGTGCGTTCGGCCACCGACACATCGAAGCGCAACTCGGGGTGCCGCGCCACGAAACGCGCGATCGCCGGTGCCAGCCGCTGCACGCCGAGCGCGTGCGAGCAGGTCAGGCGCAACGTGCCGCGCGCGGTCGCCGCCGCTGAGCCGGCGAGCGTTTCCGCCTCCGCCAGATCGGCCAACAGTTGCACGCAGCGCTCGTAGAACGCCTGCCCGCTCTCGGTCAACGACAGCCGGCGCGTGGTGCGATTGAGCAGGCGGGCGCCCAGGTGCCGCTCCAGTTCGGCCACCTGGCGCGACAAGGAGGTGGTGGACAGCCCGCGCCGCTCGGCCGCGCGGACAAAGCTGCCGGCGTCGACCACAGCGGCAAAGGCGCTCAGTGCGGCAAAACGATCCATGAACCGATTATCCCGAAATACGCGACTATGTTTTTCAATCTTCGATCTTTATCCCATAGTGCAACGCCAATACAGTCCGCCTCCTGCCGCCAACGAGCGGCGTCGAACTCAACCCAGAAAGGACCGAACCATGATCGAAACCCAAACCGCCCCTTACTGCATCTTCGCGCTGCGCATCGCGCTCGGAACGATGTTCATCGCCCATGCGCTGCTCAAGCTGCTGGTGTTCACGCTGCCGGGCACTGCCCAGTTCTTCGAGTCGCTCGGCCTGCCCGGCGCGCTGGCCTACGTCGTCTTCGCCGCCGAACTGGGCGGCGGCACGCTGCTAGTGCTCGGCCTCGGCACGCGCTGGGTGGCGGCTGCGCTGGTGCCGGTGCTGCTGGGCGCGGTCTGGGCGCACGCCGGCAATGGCTGGCTCTTCTCGGCCCCCAATGGCGGCTGGGAGTACCCGCTGTTCCTGGCCGTCGCCGCACTGGCGCAAGCCTTGCTGGGCGACGGTGCCTTCGCGCTGGGCCGCCGCCGCCCAAGCGGCGCCCGTCTGCCTACACTGCGCACCGCTTGATCGCACCACCCCCCCACCCCACTCCGGAGAAACGCCATGAAGCTCTACTACAGCCCCGGTGCCTGCTCGTTGTCGCCGCACATCGTGCTGCGCGAAGCCGGCCTGCCCTTCACCGCGACCAAGGTCGATCTGAAGACCAAGGCGATGGACGACGGCGGCGACTTCCGCAAGATCAACGAAAAGGGCTACGTGCCCACCCTGCAACTGGACGACGGCTCGATCCTGACCGAAGGCCCGGCCATCGTGCAGTACGTCGCCGACCAGGCGCCCGCCACAGGGCTGGCGCCGGCCAACGGCACGCTGGCGCGCTACCACCTGCAAGAGTGGTTGAACTTCATTTCCACCGAACTGCACAAGCAGTTCTCGCCGCTGTTCTCGCCCGACTCGACCGACGCGGTCAAGGACGCGCAACGGGCCAAGATCGGCGGCCGCTTCGACTACATCGTCAAGAAGATGGGCAGCCAACCCTATCTGACGGGCGACACCTTCACGGTAGCCGACGCCTACCTCTTCACCGTGCTGTCGTGGACGAAGTGGGTCGGCATCGATCTGGCGCAGTGGCCGGCGCTGGCGGCCTACTCCGCCCGCGTCGCTGCGCGGCCCAAGGTGCAGGAGGCGCTGAAGGCCGAGGGCCTGGTCAAGTAGGCCGATGACTGCGCTGCCCACGCTGTTCGTCTCGCACGGCTCGCCGATGCATGCGCTGCACGCGGGGCGCGCGGGCGCGGCGTGGGCCCGGCTCGGGCGCGAGCTGCCGCGCCCGCGTGCGGCGCTGATCGCCTCGGCGCACTGGGAGGCGGACGCGCCCACGGTGAGCCTCGCCGCCCGCCCGCACACCATTCACGACTTCGCCGGCTTCGCACCCGAGTTGACCGAGATCGTCTATCCGGCGCCCGGCGCGCCGGAGGTGGCGCAACGCGCGCTGGAACTACTGCGCGCGGCCGGCCTGCCCGCCAGCGGCGACGCCGAACGCGGGCTGGATCACGGCGCCTGGGTGCCGCTGCGCCATCTGTATCCCGGCGCCGACGTGCCGGTGGCGCAGATCTCCGTGCAAAGCGGGCGCGACGCCGCGCACCACCTGCGCGTCGGCCGCGCCTTGGCGCCGTTGGCCGCCGACGGCGTGCTGATCGTCGGCTCCGGCCACGCGACCCACAACCTGCGCGAGTGGATGCAGTACGTGCGGCAACACGGCCTCGTGCCGGGCGACACATCGCCCGAGCCGTACGTCGAAGACTTTCGCCGCTGGCTGCACGAAGCCCTCGAGGCCGGCGACGAGGACGCGCTCGCCGGCTGGTTGCACCGTGCCCCGCACGCGCGCCGCGCGCACCCGACCGACGAGCACTTTCTGCCGCTGCCGCTCGCCTTCGGCGCTGCCGGACCACGCCCGCGGGCCGAACGCATCGACGCCGGCGTCGATGCCGGCGTGCTGGCAATGGACGCTTACGTGTTTACGCCGGCGTAGCCGGGAATCTCGAAGAGGCGCTCCTCGGCCACGCCCACCACGCGATCACCCGGCTCGCGCACGATGGGCGCGCCGCCGGTGAACTCGCCGAAAGCCGGCAGGATCGCCAACCCCTCGCGCAGCCAGAAGCACGGCAGCCGCAGGCCATCGTCGCCGCGGCCGCGCAGGCGGATGCAGGGATGCAGATGCCCGGCAACGACCGTGGCTGCGTCGATGCGCTGCGGGTGGTGGCAGAACGCCACGCCGCAAGCAAGCCAGGGTTCGCATTCGACACGCAGCCGCAGCGCCGCCGGCGGTGGGCCGGCGTGGCGGTCGTGGTTGCCTTCGACGAGCACCATCTCCAGCCCGGCGTGCGCGGCGCGCCATGGCGCTAGCGCCGCCAGCGTGGCCGGCGCGTGCGACTCGCGCGCATGAAAGAGATCGCCCAGAAAAACGAGCGTGCGCGGACGGACGGCCTCGATCGCCGTGGTCAGGCGCGCCAAGTTGGCCGTCGTCGTGCCCTGCGGCACCGGCACACCGCGGGCGCGAAACGCCGCTGCTTTACCGAAGTGCGCGTCGGCCACCACCAGCGTGCGCGACGGCAGATGAAACGCCGCGGGCGCGGCGCGCAGTTGCCAGTCGGCGCCGGCAATGCGCGCCGCAAGGGCTCTCACTTGATCTGGGTGATGGTCCAGCCGCGCTGCTTGAGCATTTCGAGCAGACCCTTGGGCCCGAAGTAGTGCAACGCGCCGACGGCAACCACTGCGGGCTTGCCGCCGGCGGCGAGCTTTTCGATCTCCGCCACCATGCGCGGGTGGCGGCCTTCGAACAATTGCTCCTTGACGAAGCGCTCGGCCGGCGTGCCGCTCTTGCTGACCTGCGCGAGCA
>JAJTHJ010000360.1 GCA_021298875.1 Burkholderiales bacterium
AGCGTGACCATGTCGCCGTTGGCGACGTGCGCGACTTCGTGGCCGAGCACAGCCTCGACTTCCTCACGACTCATCGATTGCAGCAGGCCCGTGGACACCGCGACCAGCGCCGAGTTCTTGCTGGCGCCGGTGGCAAAGGCGTTGGGCGCGCCCTCGTAGATGGCGACCTCGGGCATGCCGATGCCGGCGCGCTGCGCATGGCCGCGCACAGTTTCGACCAACCACTGTTCCATCGCGTTGGACGGCTGCGCGATGACCTGGGCCTTGGTCGTCCACTTGGCCATTGGCTTGGACAGCAGCAGCGAGATGAACGAGCCGGCAAAGCCGACGATCAGCGCGAATACGGCGATCGCGGTCAGGTCGAGGTTGGGCCCGCCCATGCCGGCAAAGTTGATCCCGAACACCGCGCCGACGAAGTTCAGGAACAGCATCAACACCAGCATGATGGCCAGGTTGGTGGCGATGAAGAGCAGGATGCGCTTCATAAAGTGTTTGTCTCCGCAAAGGGGTGGAGGGGGTACAACAGCGGCCGGAGTCTATCCAAGCCGGAGAGTTTTGGTTATCCGCGTTTATGCCGATGCTTTACATGGCCGTGGCTTCCTTTAACGCTTCGCAAAATGGGGCCGGCGCCAGCGGTCTCAAGCGCGTTGCCTTGATAGAATCTGCGGGTTTTCACCAACCCGCCCGTCGCCGTGAGCCAACCCATCGACCGCATCGAGGCCGCCAACGCGCGGCCGATCCCGCCGCTGCCGCGGTTGATCTTCGCCACGCGCTGGCTGCAGCTGCCGCTCTATGCCGGACTGATCGTCGCCCAGGGGGTGTACGTCTGGCACTTCTGGGTCGAGCTGTCGCACCTGATCGCCGCCGCCTTCGGCAGCGAGGCCGCGCTGACCAAGCTCGTCACCAGCATCGGCTACAAGTCCGATCTGCCGGTGGTGAGCCTGAACGAGACGGTGATCATGCTGGTCGTGCTGGCACTGATCGACGTGGTGATGATCTCCAACCTGCTGATCATGGTGATCGTCGGCGGCTACGAGACCTTCGTCTCGCGCATGTATCTGGAGCGTCACCCCGACCAGCCGGAGTGGCTGTCGCACGTCAACGCCAGTGTGCTCAAGGTCAAGCTCGCCACGGCCATCATCGGCATCAGTTCGATCCATCTACTGAAGACCTTCATCAATGCCGGCGCCTACACCGAGAAGGTGCTGATCGCGCAGACCGCGATCCACATCGCCTTTCTCTTCTCCGCGCTGGCCATCGCCGGGGTGGACCGGCTGATGCTCAAGAAGAGCGACGTCGAACATTGAGGAGTCCGCCATGCCCACCGCCATCCGCCAGAACGATTTGATCGAAAGCATTGCCGCCGCGCTCCAGTACATCAGCATCTACCACCCGGCCGACTACATCCGCCATCTGGCACAGGCCTACGCCATCGAGCAAGGCCCGGCGGCGCGCGACGCCATCGCGCAGATCCTGACCAACAGCCGGATGTGCGCCGAGGGCAAGCGGCCGATCTGCCAGGACACCGGCATCGTCAACGTGTTTCTCGACGTCGGCATGGAACTGCGCTGGGAGGGCTTTACCGGCTCGCTGGAAGACGCCGTCAACGAAGGCGTGCGGCGCGGCTACCTGAACGCGGACAACCCCCTGCGCGCCTCGGTGGTCGATCCGCCGGAATTCGGTCGCAAGAACACGCGCGACAACACGCCGGCGGTGATCCACACGCGGATCGTGCCGGGCAAGTCACTGAAAGTTACGGTGGCCGCCAAAGGCGGTGGCAGCGAGAACAAGAGCAAGTTCGTGATGCTCAACCCGAGCGATTCGATCGTCGACTGGGTGCTGAAAACCGTGCCGACGATGGGTGCGGGCTGGTGCCCGCCGGGGATGCTCGGCATCGGCATCGGCGGCACGGCAGAGAAGGCGATGCTGCTTGCCAAGGAAGCGCTGATGGACGACATCGACATGAGCGAACTGCTCGCGCGCGGCCCGCAAACGGACGTCGAAAAGCTGCGCGTCGAGCTGTACGAGAAGGTCAATGCACGCGGCATTGGCGCGCAGGGCTTAGGCGGCCTGACGACCGTGCTCGACGTGAAGATCAAGATGTACCCGCCCCACGCCGCCGGCAAGCCGGTGGCGGTGATCCCCAACTGCGCGGCCACGCGGCACGCGCACTTCGTGCTCGACGGCAGCGGGCCGGTCTATCTCGACCCGCCGTCGCTCGACCTGTGGCCCGACGTGCACTGGCAGCCCGACTACAACAAGAGCAAACGCGTCGATCTGAACACGCTGATGCCGGCTGAAGTCGCCTCCTGGCAGCCGGGGCAGACGCTGCTGTTGAGCGGCAAGATGCTGACCGGCCGCGACGCCGCGCACAAGCGCATCGCCGACATGCTGGCGCGCGGCGAAAAGCTGCCGGTGGATTTCACCCACCGGGTGATCTACTACGTCGGCCCGGTCGATCCGGTGCGCGACGAGGTGGTCGGCCCCGCGGGTCCAACGACCGCCACGCGGATGGACAAGTTCACCGAAACGATGCTCGCGCAAACCGGGTTGATTGCGATGATCGGCAAGGCCGAGCGCGGGCCGGTGGCGATCGAGTCGATCCGCAAGCACAAGAGCGCCTACCTGATGGCCGTGGGCGGCGCGGCCTATCTGGTGGCCAAGGCGATCAAGGGCGCGCGCGTGCTGGCCTTCGAAGACCTGGGCATGGAAGCGATCTACGAGTTCGACGTGCGCGACATGCCGGTGACCGTTGCGGTCAGTGCCGACGGCACCTCGGTGCACCAGACCGGGCCGCGAGAGTGGCAGGCGAAGATCGGCAAGATTCCGGTGACGGTCGCGTGAGCGCCGCGCCGAAACCCTCGCCCCCATCGGCGGGAGAGGGTGGCGCGAAGCGCCGCGTGAGGGCGAGCAGCGCCGCAACCTCGGCAGCTCTTGCGCCCACGCACCGCGCCTGGTGCGACGAAGCCGTCCGCCGAATCGAAGCCGACTACACCCGCTCCGCCGACACCCACTTGCTGCGCGTGGACGTGCCGGGCGCACCCGGCATTGCGCTCTACTTCAAGGACGAGTCGGTGCACCCGACCGGCAGCCTGAAGCATCGGCTGGCGCGCTCGCTGTTCCTCTACGGGCTTGCCAACGGGTTGATCGGCCCACGCACGACGGTGGTCGAAGCCTCGTCCGGTTCGACCGCAGTCTCCGAGGCCTA
>JAJTHJ010000026.1 GCA_021298875.1 Burkholderiales bacterium
CAGGTGGAAAACGGCGCGCAGATCATCGACATCAACATGGACGAAGCGATGCTCGACGCCAAGGCGGCGATGACGCGCTTCTTGAATCTCATTGCCGGCGAGCCGGACATCGCCCGCGTGCCGGTGATGATCGACAGCTCCAAATGGGAGGTGATCGAAGCGGGCTTGAAATGCGTGCAGGGCAAGGCCATCGTCAACTCGATCTCGCTCAAGGAAGGCGAGGCCGAGTTCCTGCGCCAGGCGCGGCTGGTGCGACGTTATGGCGCCGCCACCATCGTGATGGCTTTCGACGAGCAGGGCCAGGCCGACAGCTTTGCCCGCAAGACCGAGATTTGCGCGCGCGCCTACCGGCTCCTCACCGAGCAGGCGGAGTTTCCGCCCGAAGACATCATTTTCGACCCCAACATCTTCGCGATTGCCACCGGCATCGAAGAGCACAACAACTACGCGGTGGACTTCATCGAGGCGACGCGTTGGATCAGGCAACACCTGCCGGGTGCGAAGGTGAGCGGCGGCGTGAGCAACGTGAGCTTCAGCTTCCGCGGTAACGACCACGTGCGCGAGGCGATCCACACCGTGTTCCTCTACCACGCGATCCGCGCCGGGATGACGATGGGCATCGTCAACGCCGGCCAGTTGGGCGTGTACGAAGAGATCGAGCCCGAGCTGCGCGAACGCGTCGAAGACGTGGTGCTCAACCGCCGCGCGGACGCCGGCGAGCGGCTGGTGCAGTTTGCCGAGCAGGTCAAGGCCGGCGGCAAGGAGCGCAAGGAAGACCTCGCGTGGCGCGCCGAGCCGGTGGAAAAGCGCCTCGCGCACGCACTGATCCACGGCATCACGCAGTGGATCGTCGAGGACACCGAAGAATGCCGCGCGCAGATCGCCGCGCGCGGCGGGCGGCCGATCGAGGTGATCGAAGGCCCGCTGATGGACGGCATGAACATCGTTGGCGACCTCTTTGGTGCCGGCAAGATGTTCCTGCCGCAGGTGGTCAAGAGCGCGCGGGTGATGAAGCAGGCGGTCGCGCATCTGGTGCCGTACATCGAAGAAGAAAAGGCCGCACACGTCGCCGCCGGTGGCGAAGCGCGCGCCAAGGGCAAAGTGGTGATTGCCACCGTCAAGGGCGACGTGCACGACATCGGCAAGAACATCGTCGCGGTCGTCCTCCAGTGCAACAACTTCGAGGTCGTCAACATGGGCGTGATGGTGCCGGCCGAGAAGATCCTGCAAACCGCGCGCGACGAGCGGGCGGACATGATCGGCTTGTCGGGACTCATCACGCCCTCGCTGGAAGAGATGCAGCACGTGGCGCGCGAAATGCAGCGGCAGGGCTTCACGCTGCCGCTGCTGATCGGTGGGGCGACCACCAGCCGCGTGCACACTGCCGTCAAGATCGCGCCGCACTACAGCAACGGGCCGGTGGTCTACGTGTCGGACGCCAGCCGCTCGGTTGGCGTGTGCCAGAGCCTCACCTCCGACGACGCGGCAGCCAGGTTCATCGCCGATCTCAAGGCCGAGTACGCGCGCGTGCGGGAGCAGCATGCTGCCAAGCGCGGGCCGGAGCTGATCCCGCTCGCGGATGCGCGCGCCAACGCCACCCGCATCGACTGGACGGGCTACACACCGCCGAAGCCCAAGTTCATCGGCCGGCAGCACTTCAAGAACTACGACCTCGCGCTGATCGCCAAGTTCATCGACTGGGGCCCGTTCTTCCAGACCTGGGACTTGCACGGGCCCTTCCCGCGCATCCTGACCGACGACGTAGTGGGCGAGCATGCGCGGCAGGTGTTTGCCGAAGGGCAGAAGATGCTCGAGCGCATCGTGGCCGAGCGCTGGCTCACCGCCAACGCCGCAGTCGCGTTCTACCCCGCCAACAGCGTCGGCGACGACATCGAGGTCTACACCGACGACACGCGGCGCGACGTGCTCTTCACCTGGTATGGCCTGCGCCAGCAGACGAAGAAGCCGGTCGTCGATGGCGCACCCAATCCCAACCAGTGCTTAAGCGACTTCATCGCGCCCAAGGAAAGCGGCATTGCCGACTACCTCGGCCTCTTTGCGGTCACCGCCGGCATCGGAGTGGACAAGCGCGAAGCGCAATTCCACGCCAAGCACGACGACTACGGCGCGATCATGTTCAAGGCTATCGCCGATCGTCTGGCCGAAGCCTTTGCCGAAGCCCTGCACGAGCGCGTGCGGCGCGACCTATGGGGCTACGCGGCGGACGAACACTTGACCAACGAGGATCTGATCGCCGAGCGCTACCGCGGCATCCGCCCCGCGCCCGGCTACCCTGCCTGCCCCGAGCACGCAGTCAAGCGCCCGATGTTCAAAGTGCTGGGTGCGGACGAGATCGGCATGGCGCTTACCGAGAGCTACGCGATGACCCCGGCCGCGAGTGTCAGTGGCTTCTACTTCTCGCACCCGCAAGCGAAGTATTTCAACGTCGGCCGCATCGGCCGCGATCAGTTGGAAGACCTGGCGCAGCGCAAGGGGGAGGCGGTGGGCGAACTGGAGCGTTGGCTGGCGCCGGTTTTGGGGTAGACTGCCGTATACACATCTGAGGTGTATTGCGCCATGCGTACCAATATCGTCCTCGACGACAAGCTTGTTGCCCGCGCGATGAAAAAGGCCGGCGTGCGTACGATGCGCGAGACCATCGACATCGCCTTGCGCGAGTACGTGGGTAAGCCGGACTACGACGCCTTGCTGGCTTTGGCCGGCAGCGGGGTCATCGACCCGACCTACGATCCGAAGGGCGCCGACCCGGTTGCGCTGTTTGCGCAGCAACCGGTGGCCGCCTACGGCGCGACCAAGCCGGCGCGCCGGCGCGCGCCGCGCAGGTGATCGCGGACAGTTCCGCCTGGATCGCGCATCTGCGCGCCACCGGCTCGCCCGCCGCGCGCCGGCTGACCGCCGCGCTCGCCGAGCGCGAGAGCCTCCTCGTGCCGGACATCGTGTTGATGGAAGTCCTACGCGGCGCGCGCGATCTACCGGGCTTCTTGAAGCTCGAACGCGCGCTACTCACGCTGCCGCGCTTTGCCCCCGCCGACCCGCGCGCACTCGCGCGCGACGCCGCGCTGCTCTACGCCCGCTGCCGCTGGGCCGGTATCACGCCGCGCAGTAGTAACGACTGCCTGATCGCCTGCTGCGCGATCGAAGCCGGCCGTCCGCTGCTGCACGAGGACGGCGACTTCGAGGCAATTGCCCGGGTTGCCCCGGCGCTGAAGTTTGCTCTACGGGCTATCTGATTTGCAGGGCGGCGCGCCCCGATGCTCCGCGCCCAGATCATGCCGCGATTGGCTGCAACACCCGCACCTGCCGCGCGAGCCGACGGCCAGCGGTCCGGACGGCCATGCGCATGTCGAATTCGGCTTGTAAGTTGAGCCAGAAACGCGGATCCATGCCGAAGTACAGGCCCAAGCGCAGCGCGGTATCGGCCGTCAGCGGGCGTCGACCATTGACGATCTCGCTCACCCGGCTGGGCGATACGCCGAGGTCTGCGGCCAGCCGGCGCGCGCTGATGCCCATCGGTTTGAGAAAGTCGTCGCGCAGGATTTCGCCGGGGTGGATTTCATCGAGCAGCTTTGGTGTCGCAGCCATAAGTCCTCAGTGATAGTCGACGATCTCGACCCCGTAAGCGCCGTCGTCGTGCCATACGAAGCACAGGCGCCACTGGTCGTTGATGCGGATGCTGTGTTGCCCTTTCCGGTCGCCGCGCAACGCCTCCAACCGGTTGCCCGGCGGTACCGCGAGGCTGGCGAGTTCCGTTGCTGCGTGCAATTGAAGCAACTTGCGGCGAGCAACGCGTTCTATCGCTCGAAAGCGCGGTACGGCTTTGCTTTCAAACAGTGCATGAGTGGCCACGCAGGCGAACGATCAAATTATGAGTAGTTATGTTCCGTGCGGCGGAACACGTCAAGCCGACTCTAAGTCGCCACACTCAAGCCGTGACGGGGAGTCGGCGCTGGCTGTGCGCCGCGCTGTATTGTTGCTGCCCCGCCCCGCTCCGCGTTTGCTGCCCGCCCATGCCTCTGCGCCTCGCGTTCGCCGCTGTCTTCGCTTGGATCGCGCTCGCCGCCGCCGCCCAGCCCGCCACCGTTGCCCCCAACGCCAACCTGCGGGTGGAGAACATCCCGCCGATCCCGCAGGCGCTGGCCGAACGCGTCGCCGCGTACACCGAGTTCCGCGGCGTCGGCTTTGCCGACTGGCACCCCACCCGGCGCGAGATGCTGGTCAGCCACCGCGCCGATGGCGCCAATACGCCGCAGCTTTTTCTGCTGCGTGCACCGGGCGGCAAGCTGGAGCCGTTGACCGACTTCGCCGAGCCGATCCGCACCGGTGCCTTCGACCCGGTGGCCGGCAGATTCATCGTGTACCCGCGCGACACGGGCGGCAACGAAGCGACGCGCATTTACCGGATGGACCTCGACACGCGTCAGCACACGCAGCTGTCCAACCCGGACGAGCGGTCGGAGTTCCTCTTCAACCACAAGGGCGACCGTTTGCTGATTTTTTCGGTGCCGCTGGATCGCACCGCGCAGGGTGGCCGTCGCGATGAGATTGCCACCACGCTGACGTTGCTCGATCCGCTCAAGCCCGAGTCGCGCCGCACCGTGGCCACGCTGACGGGCAGTGGCTGGTTCCCGCTGCTGTTCTCGCCCGACGACCGCAAACTGCTCGTGCTGCGCTACCGCTCGGCCACCGACTCGGAAGTGTGGCTGCTCGATGTCGCCACCGGCCGCAACGAGCGGCTGCTGCCGGTGGCCGACGGGGTGAGGGCAGCCTACGGCGGCTTTGCCTTTGCGCCCGACGGCAAGACGATCTACCTCACCACCGACCAGCAGGGGGAGTTCCGGCAACTTGCCGCGTTCCACCTGGCTACGCGCAAGCTGACGCCCTTGTCGGCGCACATTCCCTGGGACGTCGAGCAGATCGCTTTGTCTGAGGACGGCAAGCGGCTGGCCGCCGTGGTCAACAACGACGGCGTGGACGAGTTACGTATGTTCGACCCCGCCAGCGGCGCGGAGCTGCCGCGCCCCGCGGTGCCGGCGGGCGCCATCGGCAACCCCGGCTGGCACCGCAGCCACCCGCGCGAACTCGCCTTCACGCTCAACTCGCCGCAAAGCGCGGGCGACGTGCAGGTGCTGGATACGGCCACCGGTACGCTGACTCGCTGGGCCGCCGCGGCCGGCGCCATCGACGCGCACGGCTTTGCGCAGCCCGAGGTCGTGCGCTGGAAGAGCTTTGACGGCCGCACCATCAGCGGCCTGCTGTACCTGCCGCCGGCGCGCTTTGCCGGCCCGCGGCCGGTGGTGATCGCCATCCACGGCGGGCCCGAAGCGCAGGCGACCGTCGCCTTCAACGGCCGCTGGAACTACCTGATCAACGAACTGGGCGTCGCACTGCTCGAGCCCAACGTGCGCGGCTCGCGCGGCTACGGCAAGACCTTCCTCGATCTGGACAACGGCCTGCGGCGCGAAGACGCCGTGCGCGACATCGGCGCGCTGCTCGACTGGATCGCCACCGACCCGCGGCTGGACGCCAAGCGCGTGCTGGTGCAGGGCGGCAGCTACGGCGGCTACATGGTGCTGGCGAGCCTCGTGCACTACAGCGACCGGCTGCGTGGCGGCATCGACGTGGTGGGCATCTCGGACTTCATCACGTTCCTGAACAACACCGAGAGCTACCGCCGCGAACTGCGCCGCAGCGAATACGGCGACGAGCGCGACCCGGCGATGCGCGCCTACCTGCAGAAGATCTCGCCGCTCGCCAACGCCGAGCGCAGCCGCGCGCCGCTTTTTGTCGTGCATGGCAAGAACGACCCGCGCGTGCCGGTGGGCGAGGCCGAGCAGATCGCCGCCCGCGTGCGCGCCAACGGCCAGCCGGTGTGGCTGCTGATCGCCGACAACGAAGGCCACGGCTTTGCGCGCAAGGCCAACGCCGACTACTACTTCTACACGCTGGTGAAGTTTGTCGAGGACGTGCTGCTCGGCAAATAGGAGGGCGGGTGTCCTCCCTTGATCTGGGGCGACTCGTCCCCACAGAGTCAGCATAAGCTCGGGTGTAGCCGAGTTGCTCAGGGACAGTCCGCATGGCCGTTGCCGCCGCCCCCACGACCCGTCCGCCGGCCGTCGCCGGCGCCTTCTACCCCGGCGACGCCAGCGCGCTGCATGCGCTGCTGCGCCGGCTGCTCGATGGCGCCCGCGCCGCGCCTGCGGCCCCCGCGCCCAAGGCGCTGATCGCGCCGCACGCCGGTTACGTGTACTCGGGCCCGACTGCTGCCGAAGGTTACGCACGGCTCAAGCCTCTCGCCGGCCGCATCCGGCGAGTCGTGCTGCTGGGGCCGGTGCATCGCGTGGCCGTGCGCGGGCTCGCTCTGCCTGGCGTTGCGCGCTTTGCCACGCCGCTGGGCGAGATCGAAATCGACGCCGACGCGGTGGCGGCACTGCGCGATCTGCCGCAAGTCGCAGAAAGCGCCGCGGCCCACGCACCTGAACACTCGCTGGAAGTGCATCTGCCGTTCCTGCAAGAGGTGCTGGGCAACTTTAGGCTGCTGCCGCTGGCGGTGGGTGAGGCCACGCCGGACGAGGTGGCCGAGGTGCTCGACCGCGTCTGGGGCGGGCCGGAGACGTTGATCGTGGTCAGCACCGACCTGTCGCACTACCTGCCCTACGACACTGCGCGGTGGATCGACCACGACACGGTCAAGGCAATGCTCGCCTTCGATACCGAACTCGACCACCTGCAAGCCTGCGGTGCGGCGCCGGTCAACGGCCTGTTGCTCACCGCGCGTCGGCGCGCGCTCGCGCCGCAGTTGTTCGACCTGCGCAACTCGGGCGATACCGCGGGCGACAAAAACCGCGTGGTCGGCTACGCGTCGATTGCGTTGTATGAAGGTGCGGCATCCGCCAGCGTGTTGCCCAACGAGAACGACGAAGCCGACCGCCTCGGTCCCACGCTGCTCGGGCTGGCGCGCGCGTCGATTGCGATCGAACTCGGTCTCGAATGGACGTTGCCGCCGCCGCTGCTGCGCCTGGCCGATATCGGGGCCACATTCGTCATGCTCAAGCGCGACGGCCAGTTGCGCGGCTGCATCGGCTCGCTCGAAGCGCATCGGCCGCTCGGGCCGGACGTGCGCGCCAACGCGCGCGCCGCGGCCTTTGCCGACCCTCGCTTTCCCAAGCTGGCGTGCGAGGAGTTCACGATGATCGAGGTGGAAGTCTCTCTGCTGTCCGAACCGCGGCCGATGCAGTTTGCCGACGAGCCCGACCTGCTGCGCCAGTTGCGCCCCGGCGTGGACGGTCTGATCTTCGAGTACGCCGGCCGGCGCGGCACTTTTCTGCCGCAGGTGTGGGAGCAGTTGTCGCAGCCGGCGGAGTTTCTCGCGCATCTGAAGCGCAAGGCCGGCTGGCCGCCCGACTTCTGGGCGCCGGGGATCAACGTCTTGCGCTACACGGTGGACAAATGGAGCGAGTCGCAACCGCACCGGTAGTGGCGGCTGAGCCGCTCGGCGGCGCGCATCCGGCGCGCTGGTGGCACGCGCTGCCGGATGGCCGCATCCAGTGCGACCTCTGCCCGCGCGACTGCAAGCTGCACGACGGGCAGCGCGGCCACTGCTTCGTGCGGGCGCGGCAGGGCGACGCGATGGTGCTCACCACCTACGGCCGCTCCTCCGGCTTTTGCGTGGACCCGATCGAGAAAAAGCCGCTCAACCACTTCTACCCCGGCACACCGGTGTTCTCCTTCGGCACCGCCGGCTGCAACCTCGCTTGCAAGTTCTGCCAGAACTGGGACATCTCCAAAAGCCGCGACATGGACCGGCTGATGGACGCCGCCGGCCCGACGGACATCGCGGCCGCCGCGGCGGCCACCCGCTCGCGCAGCGTCGCCTTCACCTACAACGACCCGATCATCTGTGCCGAGTACGCGCTGGACGCGGCCGATGCCTGCCATGCGCGCGGCATCGCCACCGTGGCGGTCACCGCCGGCTACATCCACGAGGTACCGCGGCGCGAGTTCTTCGCCAGGATGGACGCCGCCAACGTCGACCTGAAGGCGTTTACCGACGACTTCTACTTCAAGCTCACCGGCGCGCATCTGCAACCGGTGCTGGACACGCTGAAGTACCTGGTGCACGAGACGCAATGCTGGACCGAGATCACCACGCTGCTGATCCCGACCAAAAACGACTCCGACGACGAATTGCGCGCGCTGTCGGCTTGGGTCGCGCGCGAACTGGGGCCGGACGTGCCGCTGCACTTCAGCGCTTTTCACCCCGACTTCAAGATGCAGGAGCTGCCGCGCACGCCGGCTGAGACGCTGACGCGCGCCCGCCGCATCGCGCTGGACGCGGGCCTGCACTACGTCTACACCGGCAACGTGCACGACAAGGAGGGCGGCACGACCTTCTGCCCCAGCTGCAAGGCGGCGTTGATCGTGCGCGACTGGTACAAGATCGAGAAGTACGAAGTCGCGACCGACGGGCATTGTCCGCACTGCGCGGCGAAGATCGCGGGGCGGTTTGAGCAGTACCAAGGGTGCTTTGGGCCGCGGCGGGTGCCGGTGAAGTTCCGATGCAGCTGAAAGACGCTGCGGCCGCGTGCCGCGGCAGGCGGTTCGATCCCGTTCTCCCGCAGCTCGTGCCGCGCTGGCCGCAGCCGGTACCGATGGCGGATGCCGATCGCCCACGAGCAAGCGATACTGTCCCCATGCGGCTCGCCGCCAAACTCGTTTGCGTCTTGCTTGCTGGGCGGGCGCCAGCCCCCGCACTGGAGGCCGATGCGGAGGCCGTCTTGGCCTGGGCACGGGCAAAGCGTCCATCGGTGCTGCTGGGGTACGTCAGCTTCCTGGCATTGGTACTGGTGCCGCCGCTCATTACCGCGTTCAACGCCGCGCGCTGGTCTGTCGGCTATGTGCTGGTCGGTGTTCTGATACCCCATCTGCTGCTTTGGTTCGGTTTGTTTGTCGCCTGCTCGCCCTTCGTGGGCCTGACCCCCGCGACGGCGCTTCGCGTCGATGAGGTGAAAGCATTCTCGTTGCGCACGCTGGCATGGCAATGGGGTGTCTCGATCGGCTTTCTGATCGCAGGCGGACTGGTGGGTCTCTTCGCGAAGTGGTCGGACTCGGCCCTGGGCCGGGTGATCGAACTCTGGCTCGCGGATCTGAGTGTCTGGTTGGGCTTTGTCTTCCGCGAAGACTGGGTGTGGATGCTCATCGGGGTGTTGCTCATCGATCAGCTATTCGCCCGCCCGATCCGCAAATTACGCGAAGCTGCCGCCGAGCAGTCGCAGCGCGCACTCGCCGCCGAGGCGCAGGCGCAGGCGCTGGCCCGCAGCCGGGCCGAAGCGGAACTGCGGCTGCTGCAAGGGCAGATCGAGCCGCACTTTCTGTACAACACGCTCGCCAATTTGCGCTATTTGATCCAGACCCAGTCGCCCGACGCGTTGCGGATGATCGACGCGCTGATCGAGTACCTGCAATCGTCGGTGCCGGCGCTGCGTGCCGGTGAGGTGCCGCTCGCGCGCGAGCTGCGTCACGTCGAGCACTACCTGCGGCTGATGCAGCTGCGCATGCCGGGCCGCTTGCAGTACTGCATCGAGGTCCCGGCTCGCCTGCATGAGGTGCCGGTGCCGCCGTTGTCGGTGCTCACGCTGGTCGAGAACGCGATCAAGCGCGGCATCGCGCCGCGCGTCGAAGGCGGCACGGTCGCCGTCGAGGCGCGCGAACTGCCGCAGGGGCTGCTGCAGTTGGAGGTTGCTGACGACGGTGGCGGCGTCGTGGCGACGTCCGCCTCCGACTGCGGCGGCACAGGCCTCGCCAACCTGCGCGAGCGGATCAGGCTTGCCTACGGCGAGCGCGCCTCACTCGCACTGGCCCAGCGTCTGCCGCATGGCACACGGGCGATCCTGACTCTGCCTGTCGACCGTTCCGCGGCCGCGCCCGCCGATCCTGCCGCTGCCGAGGAGATCGTCCATGCCTAGCGCCGTCATCGCCGACGACGAACCGCTGCTGCGCGCGCAGTTGCGCGACAGCTTGGCCGCCTTGTGGCCGGAGTTGCGCATCGTCGCCGAGGCGGGTCACGGCGAAGAAGCCGTGCGCGCGATCGTGCAGCACCGACCCGACATCGCCTTCCTCGACATCGAAATGCCCGGCATGAGCGGGTTGGCGGCGGCCTCCCAGGTCAAGGGCCTGACGCACATCGCGTTCATTACCGCGTACAGCCAGTACGCGCTGGATGCCTTCGAGCGCGGCGCAATCGACTACGTGCTCAAGCCCGCGTCAGAAGCGCGGCTGGCCGAGACGGTGGCGCGGCTGCGCCAGCGCGTACTGTCCGCCGCGCCGCCGCCGGAGGCCTTGGCCAGCGCGCTGGCGCAAGTGGCCGCGGCCCTGGGCAAGCGCGACGCCACACGCCTGCGCTTGGTGCAAGCCGCGGTCGGCAATCAGGTGCGGCTGATTCCGGTGGACGACGTGCTCTTCTTCCAGTCCGATCTGAAGTACACGCGGGTGGTCACCGCGCGCGGCGAGTCGCTGATCCGCCGCGCGCTCAAGGATCTCGAGGCCGAACTCGACCCCGAGCAGTTCTGGCAGATCCACCGCTCGACGATCGTCAAATCCCGGGCTATCGCCCATCTGGAGCGCACCGACGACCGGCTCGTCGTCGTGGTGCGCGACTGCGCGGAACGGCTGGAGGTCAGCCGCAGCTCTACGCGCAGCGCTTTCGCGGGATGTAGTGGTAACGCTTTTTGCATTGACGGGCCGATTGAATCGATGGGCCAGCGGCCCGGCGTGACGGCGAGGAGGCGGGCACCGTCACGCCGGGCAGGCGCCGACGTTCTTTGTTTACGCGAAGAGCTTGCGGCCGAGGGCCAGTTGCAGCAGCGAGCGCAACCGCCACGGTTGGCCGGTCGGCGTGTAGCGCGGCGGCTGCTCTGCCGCTTGGGTGACGACCAGCGTGCCGAAGAGCGGGTTGGGCCGGGTGCGGGCGATGCGGGCGTTGAGCGGGGTGGTCATGGCGGCGGCTCTCGTGGGGGGTGGCGGGCTGGCTCAGTCGGCGGCGGCGAGCGCGACGGGTGCGGTGGCGACGGGCAGGGTGGTCCAAAGGCTGCGACCCTGGCCGCGCGCTTCGAACTCCACGGCGCCCTGCGCCACGCGCGCGGCGGCGGCGCGGTCGCGCAGCGGGATCAGAAAGGCGATGCGCTCGTCCTCAGCCAGTTCGCCAAGCTCGATCCGGGCCGCGTCCTCGGCGCTGCCGCGCAACTCCACGCTGGCGCGGCCACTGGCGTCGCGGGCGGGGACGACGACCAGGTAGGCCAGCTCGCCGTCTTCAGCGATCGACGCTTGCGGTGGCAGTGGCGCGGCAGTGGCCGGCAGCGCAATACGGTAGGCGTGGCCGGCGCGTTGCAGCCGGGCGCTGCCGTCGGTGACGAGCAGGCCGCGGCTGCCATCCTGGGCGACGGTCTGCGCGATGCGCACCTGGGCCTGCCCGCCGCGCACCTGGACGTGGACACGGCTGGCGACGGCGCGCGCGTCGGGCGCGGCTTCGACCTGCGCGGCGGCCGGTGCCGACTGGCCGGTGGCGGGCAGGGTGAACAACAGCGCCGCGGCCTGGGTGGCGGCGATCAGCGCGTCTTGCAGGATGGTGAAGGTCATCGTTCGCTCCTCGTGTGCCGGGAACCGCCCCGGCCTTGGAACGAACTTTCGGCCCGTCGTTTGATGCGGCGACGAACGCTATGTGAAATGGCAGTGAAGATGAAGATGACGGGCGCTGCGCGCCCGGTGATGCCCGCTGCGCGGGCAGGAACCACGCGGCGCGCGGCAGCTCACAGGCGCCGCAAGGCGCCGTCACAGGCCGCGCCAGCGGCCGTCTTCTTCACTCCTTGAGCAACGGAAGTGCCAAAGTCGCCACCGCGCCACCCTCCGGATGATTGGCGAGTTCCGCACTGCCCCCATGCAGCGCGGCGATCTCGCGCACGAAGGCCAGGCCTAGCCCGGTGCCTTTCTTGCCGGTGTCGGGGCGCGCCAGCGAGTAGAACTTGTCGAACACCCGCTCGCGCGCGAACTCCGGCAGGCCGGGACCGCGGTCGCGCACGGTGAACTCGACGCGCTTGCCGCGCGCGCGGGCGGCCACGTCCACGGTGGAGCCGCGCGGGGCGAACTCGACCGCGTTGCGCATCAGGTTGGTCGCCGCCCGCTGCAACAAGAACGGGTCGCCGGCCACGCGCAGCGCGGGGTCGATGTCGATCGCCAGGGTCACCTCGCGCCGCGCCGCGCTGCCCAGCAACTCGTCGCGGGCGGCGGCGGCGATCTGCGCGAGCGCGACAGGGGCCGCCTGCTCCAGACTGCCGCGCCGCTCGATGGCGGACAGTTCCAGCAGCCGCTCGATCAGTTCCTGCGCGCGGCGCACCTGCTCTTCGATGTTGGCGGCAAAGCGGGCGCGCGCGTCTTCCGGCATCGGCTCGCGCAGCAGCTCGGCGGCACCGCGGATCGCTGCGAGCGGACTTTTCAGTTCGTGCGCCAGCGTCTGCACGTAGTCGTCCACGTAGTTGCGGCCGGTCAACGCATCGCGCGTGTCGGCGAGCGCGTCGTGCAGCGCGGCGGCCAGCCGGCGGCCGAGCGGCACAGGCGAGTCGCGCCGGCGTAGCGCGCGCCAGAACTCGCGCACCAGACCAAAGGGCCGCACCAGCCAGAACACCACCGCCAGCACCGCGACCACGAAGGCGCCCACCGAGATCGCGCCGAACAGCAGCAGCTTGTTGCGCGCGTTGTCGATGAAGGGGCGAAAGGTGCGAATCGGCTTGCCCACCGCCACCATGCCGACGATGTCGTCGCCCGCCTCGGGCCGCGCGCCGGCGCGTTTCTCGCGGATGGCCGCGCCGACGTACATCACGCCTGAGGCGGGGTCGGCCGGGTTGGCGAGCGTGGTTCGCGCGCCGTAGGCACCTTCCAGCGTGAGCCGCACATCGCGCCACTGCGAGTAGTCGGCGCCGAGGTCGTGGCCGGCCGAGTCGAACAGCACCGTGCCGTCGCGGTTGGTCACGTACACGTGCAGATCGACGCCGGTCTTGTCCACGCCGTAGATGCGCGCGTACAGCGGGCGCGCCTCGAGTGCGGCGAGCGTGCGCTCCAGTTCGTCGGTGGGAATCGTGCCGTCGAAGGTGCGCCTCTCGAGCAGCGTGGCGAGCAGGTTGGCGGTGTCGACCAGCGACTCCTCGGCCGACTCGCGGTAGCGCGGATCGAGGTCCGAAGCCACGCGCTGCAACAGCAGCCCCACCGCCGCCACGTACAGCACGAAAACACCGATGAAGATGCGGGAGCGGCGGGACATGGTGCGCGGGGCGATGGATGGAGCGTCGATCGAGTCGGTGCGCATTATTGGCGCAGGCGCAAACGGAACCAAGCCCGCGCGCTGCGCCTCACGCGGAACCGAGACCCAACACCGCCCGCACCGCCGCACTCGGCTGCGCGAGTTCGTCGCGCGTGGCCGCTCCGACTACGCAGCCCTGATCGAGCAGCAGTGCGCGGTCAGCCACGCGGGCGACGAAGTGCGGGTTCTGCTCGGACAAGAGCACGGCCACACCCTGCGCCTTCAGTTGCAGCACCGCGTCGGCCAGCGCGGCGACGACGCGCGGGGCGATGCCTTCGGACGGCTCATCCAGCAACACCACCCGCGGCCGTGTGGCGAGCGTGCGCGCCACTGCCAGCATCTGCTGCTCGCCGCCGCTGATCCGCGCGGCGGGGCGGTCGAGCATCGCAGGCAGGTTGGGGAACAGTTGCAGGATTGCGTCGAGATCGAGCGGCTGGTCCTGGCTGCCGACGCGCAGGTTTTCCAGCACGGTCAGGTCGCCTAAGATGCGGCGCTCCTGCGGCACGTAGCCGAGCCCGGCGCGGGCGCGTTCGTGCGGGGGCAGGGCGGACAGCATCGCTTCGCCCAGTTGCACCTGCCCCTCGGCGCGCACCAGTCCCATCAACGCCTTCAGCGTGGTGGACTTGCCCGCGCCGTTACGGCCAACCAGCGCCAGCACTTCGCTCGGCGCCACTTCAAGTTCGAGATCGAACAGCGCCTGCGTACGGCCGTAGAAGGCGCAGAGGCTGCTCGCCCTTAACGCCGCTAAACCGCGGTCGGCGCCCACGCCCCCACCCCGGCCCTCCCCCACAGGCGGGGGAGGGAGTAACTCCCTCCCCTGCGAAGCGGTGGGCGGAAGCGGGGTTTCGCGAAGCGCAGCTTCGCGCCGCTGGAGCGGCGAGGCCTTGCAAGGCCGAGATTGGACGGGCTGGGGTGGGGGCGCGAGCGCGACAACCCGGTTCGATTCCCGGGTAGCAATAGGTTGGACGCGCTGGGTCTCGCTGCCGGCACCCTCGTCCGCAAAGTACGCCGCCCGCGCCGCCGGACTCGCTCGCACCACATCCGGCGCGCCATCGGTAATCAACCGCCCCTGCGACATCACCAGCACCCGCCGCGCGTAGCCGAACACGACTTCCATGCTGTGCTCGGTAAAGAGCACGGTCAGCCCGGTCTCTGTCGCCACGTCGCGCACCAGGTCCATCAGCGCAAAGCGCTCCGCGATGGCCATGCCGGCGGTGGGTTCGTCCATCAGCAGCAGGCGCGGCGCACCGGCAAGCGCGATGGCAAGCTCCAGCCGCTTCAAGTCC